>JAJXYT010000026.1 GCA_021780375.1 bacterium
TGGTTGTCGTGTCGCTGGCAACCGGCAAGGTGGTCGAAGGCCATCTAAAGCCCAGTTCGGATACGCCGACCCATCTGGTGCTTTACCGCGCCTTTCCGGCCATCGGCGGCGTGGTTCACACGCATAGTCTTTACGCGACGGCCTGGGCGCAGGCGCGACAAAAGATTCCGGCCTACGGCACCACCCAGGCCGATTATTGGTTTGGCGAGGTTCCCTGCACCCGCGCCCTGACGCCGCGCGAAATCAAAAGCGGTTACGAAGCGAACACCGGCCGCGTCATCGTCGAGACGTTCAAGCGGCTGAATCCGCTGCAGCATCCGGCGGCGCTGGTGGCCAGTCATGGGCCGTTTGCCTGGGGCAGGGACGTGGACGATGCCGTTCACAATGCCGTGGTTTTGGAATTTATCGCGCGGCTGGCGGGCGAAACGCTGAGGATTAATCCAAAGACCAGGCCGATGGCGTCCGCGCTGTTGAATAAACATTTTCTTCGCAAACATGGAACCAACGCCTATTACGGACAAAATTAATCGAGCAACCATTATGAAAAAAATCCTGCAATTGACCGCTTTGATGCTGGCTGGCCTGGGGACGATTTACCTGGCAGGCTGCGCATCAATCTCAAAATCCGGATCGAAAGGAACCATCACTGAAGCGCCCTTCGGCAAAATGCCGGATGGCACACCGGTGGCAATCTACACGCTCCGTAATTCCAAAGGCGCCGAGGCGCGCATCATGACCTACGGCGGCATTGTGGAGAAGCTCACCATGCCCGACCGGAACGGCAATTTCGCCGACGTTGTGCTCGGGTTCGACAACCTGGAGGGCTACGACAACACCAATTATCTGAGTGCGTGCCCGTATTTCGGCGCCCTCATTGGCCGCTACGGCAACCGGATTGGCGGGGGCAAATTCACCCTGGATGGACAAACCTACACCCTGCCACAGAACGACCACGGCAACACGCTGCACGGCGGATTCAAGGGATTCGACAAGGTTGTCTGGACGCCGGTGAAGGCGGATGTCGGACCCGACGGCCCCCGGCTGGAATTGAGTTATTTGAGCAAAGACGGCGAGCAGGGTTTCCCCGGCGACCTGAACGTCACGGCGACCTACACGCTGACCGACGACAATGCGTTGAAGCTGGTTTTCACGGCGACGACCGATAAACCGACGGTCTTGAACCTGACGCACCATTCGTATTTCAACCTTTCCGGGCAGGGGAACGGCGACATCCTCGGCGACCTGGTTTATATCAATTCGGACAAGATCACGGCGGTGGACAGTCATTTGATTCCGACCGGTGAATTTCTGGACGTGGCAGGCACGCCGTTTGATTTCCGCACGCCGACCGCCATCGGGGCGCGCATCAACGACCCGAACCAAATCCTGCAATATGGCCCGGGCTATGACGACAATTGGGTCATCAACAATCCGCCCGGCAAATTCGGTTTGCAGGCGCGTGTGACTGACCCAAACAGCGGTCGGGTGATGGAAGTCTGGAGCGACCAGCCCGGATTGCAATTTTACACCGGCAATTTCCTCGACGGCACGCTCGTTGGCAAGGACGGCAAGGTTTATACCCGCCGCTCCGCCTTCACCATGGAGCCGCAGGATTACCCCGACGCGCCGAATCACCCGAATTTTCCCTCGAGCGAGTTGAAACCGGGCCAGACCTACCACAATACCATCGAGTATAAATTCAGCGTCGAATAACGCCGCTGAGAACGACCTGATCCTATGAACGAAATCACCACACCAACAGCCTGGCGGCCCCAGCCAACGCCGTTGCCGCCCTGTCGAATCCAACCCGCGGGACTCCCTGTAACTGACTGACCTCTGGAATATGAACACACTCTTACTCGCAGCCGCCACGCCGGCCTCCAGCACACTCGTCCACCTCAGCCCGGTGGACATGGCCGTGATTGCCATCTATTTCATGATGGTGCTGGGCATCGGATGGTATCTCAAGAGATTCGCCAAAACCGGCGAAGGCTTCTTCATGGCCGGACGGGAAATGACCGCCTGGATCGCCGGCTTAAGTTTTTTAGCCGCCAACCTGGGTTCGCTGGAACTCATGGGCTGGGCGGCGGCCACTTATCAATACGGCATTCTGGCCACCCATTGGTATTGGATTGGCGCCATCCCGGCGATGCTCTTTCTGGGGTTGGTGATGATGCCGTTTTACTACATCTGCAAAACCCACTCGGTGCCGGGTTATTTGCATTTGAGGTATAATAACGCCACCCGCGTGCTCTCCGGAGTCACTTTTGCGTTCATGACGGTGCTGACCAGCGGCATCAACATGTATGCCATGGCGCTGGTGATGAAAGTCGTGCTCGGCTGGGACATTAACTTCAGCATCTGGGTGTCCTCGATCACCGTGGCCATCTACGTCGTCTTGGGCGGTTTGCTCTCGGCCATCTTCAACGAAGTGCTGCAGTTCATGCTGATCTGGCTCGGGGCATTGCTCATCCCGATCCTGGGACTCATTCAGGCCGGCGGCTGGAGCGGCATGGTCGCCAAGATTCACGAGAATTTCCCCGCCCAGGACTACACGCATTTGTGGTCCGGCTTGGGCCATTTCAACACCAATCCGATGGGGATCAACTGGGTTGGGATCGTGGTTGGCCTGGGCCTGGTCATCTCGCCGGGCTATTGGATGACGAACTTCCTGGTCGTGCAGCGCGTGTTGACGGCCAAAGACCTGCGTTCGGCCCAAGCGGCCCCCATCATTGGCGCCGGGTTCAAAATGATGATCCCGATTATTGTCATCCTCCCGGGCCTGCTGGGACTGGCGTTGTTGCATCCGCATCTCCTTCCTGAGCAGGTGGCGCTCAAAACGGGCGGCAACAGTTACAACGAAGTGCTGCCCCTGTTGATGGGGCGCTACCTCGGCCCCGGTCTGCTGGGACTGGGCATCACCGCGCTCGTGGCCGGTTTCATGTCCGGCATGGCGGGCAACGTCAGCGCATTCGCGACCGTTTGGACGTATGACATTTATCGGCCGCTCATCCGGAAGCAGGCCAGCGACGACCATTACGTCAAGGTGGGCCGGTGGTGGACATTCCTGGGCGTGCTGATCAGCATCGGCACGGCTTACCTGGTGATGCAGTTCAACAGCATTATGGACTACGTGCAGGCCCTGTTCAGTTGGTTCGTCGCCCCGATGTTGGGGACGGTGTTGCTGGGCATGTTCTGGAAGCGAACAACCGGGCCCGGCGGATTCTGGGGATTGCTGCTCGGCACGTTGACCAGCATTGGCCTGTGGGCTTGGGTGAAAGTTGTGCCCTCGGCGCTGGCCATTGTGGCCATGTCGCCCGACGCCAAGCCTCTGGCCCAGGATATGTTTCAGGCGCTCTGGTCGTTCGTGGTGACCGTGATCGTGACGGTGCTGGTCAGTTTGGCGACCAAGCCCAAACCGGAAAGCGAACTCGTCGGCTTGGTGCGCGGTTGCACCGAGATTCCCGTCGAACATGGCCTTCCTTGGCACAAAAAGCCCCTCTTTTGGGGAACTGTCGTGTTCATCGTCTTTATCATCCTTAACCTGATCTTCTGGTAACATTTATGCATAAACATCGCATTTCCATCTGGTTTTTTATCGGACTCCTGTTGACAGTTTATGGCGTGTTGATTTTCGGGGCGGGGATTTACGAATTATCCCATCCGCAAGAGCACCCCGTGCAAATGGCCCAGTACCACGCGGGCATCTGGTGGGGCGTGCTATTGTTCGTGATGGGGCTTTTTTATACCATCAAGTTCCGCCCCAAAAAAGAGCCGTGAGGCAACAAATCGGTTCACGCTGCCAACCGGCCTGAATTTCCGGCCGGGCTGCCGACAAGGTCCGATCCGTGTTGCCGGCAGGCAGTGGGCGAGGCTTCCGCCGCAGAATCAGGCGGTGGAGATGGACTCTGGGGACGGACTTCGTCTTTTTCACGCCGAAGTCCCTGTCTGTCAGATGCACGGCTGAATTTTCCCGGCGACCTGCGCCGAGTCACTTTCGAAAATCCAACCGGCCTTATGAAATTGGACCGCATGGATATATGGATAAAGTCCGTAGAGTGGAAAATTGCGGGAAACGGGTCATGCTTGCTTGTTCGCTTCTCGCGGCGAACCAGCTCAGCGCCGCTGAAATTGTTTCGCCCGATACCAACCTCACGGCCCGCGAGGAACAAATTATTGCCGCGTCGAAGCCGGCGGCAATTCCACAGTTCAACGGGGCGCGAATCGTCGGGGTCCGTTCCGGCACCCCGCTGATTCTGTTGCTGGCAGTCAGCGGTGAGCGGCCCCTGGAGTTTTCGGCAAAACACCTGCCTTCCGGGCTGGTGCTTGACGC
>JAJXYT010000114.1:0-25628 GCA_021780375.1 bacterium
TTCGGGGCTGTTTTCGTTTCCCGGCGAGGTTGAAGCGGTCTCGGTTCTTCAGGAGTTGGAAAGGGGTCCCGGCAGTAAAGGTTGAACCACACAGGGCGCAAACAATGTGCCATGTCCGTGAAAGCCGATTTACATCCAATCCTTCACTTGATCTGTTTGAAGGGAGTGGTCACGTGTGGATGAAGGACAGCAAACGGCTGGTTCTGAGTGCTTTCGTGCCAATCATCCGTCCGGAAGGGCACGGCCGGCAGGCCGGCTCCGTTGTAGAGCGTGGCCAGGGGATTCGCCTGCCAGGCATAACGGGCCGCCATCGGCTCGGGCACCTGCGGCGACGAAACCACGACCGCGTTTCCTTCAATCCGTGCGTCGGCCCAGTGCCATTTTTGGTCTTTGCCGGCGATGGAGAACTCGCCGAGTTGGCCGCCTTTGACCACCAACCCGCCGTCGGCGTGGGCGAAGCTAAGTTTAAGCGCTCCCGGCAGGCGTTTCATCGAGGAATAGGTCGGACCTTGAAAGGGAATCTTTTCACCATAGGTTTCGGCCAACGCACAATAGGCCAGGCGGTCGCCCACGGGGACCTTGTTTTTCGGATGAATGTTGTCGGCATCGCCCGTGTCCACCGTGGTTGCCAGGGCGCAAGCGCGAACCTCTTTGGCGGTCAACGCCTGCGCCTCACGCAATTCGGCCCAGCCATCGGTGCCCGGTTCGCTGCGGCGCGGCATGAAGGCGGGCAGGCCGACAATATAAAACGGAAAATCGCCCTGGCCGAACCGGTCCCGCCAGTTGTCAATCATTGCCGGCAGCAAGGTGCGGTACCGGTACGCTTGCGTGAAGTTCGCCTCGCCCTGGTACCAGATCGCGCCTTTGATCGCCAGCGGCGTCACGGGATCAATCATGCCCAGATACAGCACGGCGGGCATCGTCGGGTAGTTTTCAAAATCCAACGGCATCGGGTGCGGCGGCCCGGCGTTGAAACTGAGCCTGGCCTTCCATTCGCCGGCGAGCGAAACCGCCGTGTTGCCCACGGTCAGGCGCAGGAGGTCCGGGCTGGAGAGAAAGCTGTCCTGTGATTTCAACTTGAAGATGCTGAGCGCCACCAGATTTGTGCCGGGCTTGAGATCACTCCTGGGCACATCGTAATCCCGATTGTGTTCCACCCAGGAACTGGCCCCGACCCAATGGCCGTTGATGTAGGTGGTGTCCATCTTTTCAATCCAACCCAGGTGAATGGAGGCCGGACCCGCGGGCAGCGGATCAGGAAGGACGATTTCCTTGCGGAACCAGCAAACGCACGGCGCATCGGCCAACCCCATTTCCTTGAATGCGCCGGGAATGTGGACGGTTTGCCAACCCGAATCAGTCAAATCGGGGGCCGCCCAGTGGCCTTTCAAACCCACATCATATTCATCCAGCCAGTGCATCAGAAAACTGCCATATTCCGGCCCGCCGGCGGCTCCCAGACGGTTTATGGCATCCAGCTTCTGGTCATAGCCGCCCACTTTGCGCAGTGTCCCGGGACTCATCCAACTCTCCACCAGGCTGCCGCCCACGCAATCCTCAATCAAACCCACCGGCACATGAATGTCCTGCTGAAGTCTGCGTCCAAAAAAGTAGGCGACGGCTGAAAATCCGCCCCAGCCGCCTCCGCCGATCGTCT
Source organism: bacterium (assembly GCA_021780375.1). Lineage (GTDB taxonomy): Bacteria > Verrucomicrobiota > Verrucomicrobiia > Limisphaerales > UBA11358 > UBA11358. The sequence continues at coordinate 1,658 of JAJXYT010000114.1, forward strand.
GAGGCGAGCAAATCTTCCAGCCGCCATCCGCATCCGGAACTTTTTCGGGGGAATAGGAAACCTTTTGGTTCATCAAAAAAAGCCGGATTTCCGGATGGTTCGCGGCTTTGATTTCTTCGTCGCCATGGTTGACGAGCTTTATGCCAAGTTGCATGTTGGACTGGCCGCCGCACAGCCAGACATCACCCACGAGAACTTCGTGAAATTCGACGGTTTGATCCGGACCGATGATTTTAAGCGTGTAGGGTCCTCCGGCCGCCGGCGGGTCAATCTCCGCCTGCCAGCGGCCATCCGCATCTGCCACGGCTTTCGCGGTGTGCCCGGCAATTTCCACTCTGATGACCTCCCCGGGTCTGGCCCAGCCCCAGAGGGCGTCCGGTTTTCCGCGCTGAAGCACCATGTTGTCGCTGAACATGGGGCTGACGAACGGCAGGGATGAATTATTGGCAGCGGTGGCAGCCAGCAAAGTAGAGAAAACAAAAACAACAAGGCAGAAACGTTTCGTTGGCAGGGTTGGCATAACGTGTCGTTGCGTGGAACGGGACAATTTTCGGTTGACCACAGATTTGAAAATTATTGTGTTTTGGCCGCAGACTGCCGCGCGGGCGATGGACCATGGATATAGCGGTCTGCCCACGCCAAAAACGCCGGCCAGTTCGGGGCATCGGTGTGTCCGCCGTCATGCTGACGCCAGGCCAGCTCGCCGTTGGTCAATGCCGTATTAATCGGCGGCATTGCGGCGGTGAGATAATTGCCGGGAACCCCAAAATCTTTTTTGCCCAGGAGCCGATAAACCGGGCCGGCGGCAACGGCGGCCATGAAGCTGCCGTGCTGGTCCACCCACGTGCCTTCCGCGCCGGGGTGGCCCGACGCCGCGCCATAACTGATAAACACCGGGCGCGGAGCGCACAGGGCGATCAATTCATGCGAGTCCACCGGCAAATCGCCGGGCGTTAACGGCCCGCCGTATTTGAGAAAATTGCCGGCCATCCAATGATATTCACCGGTGCCGGTCAGATTTTCCACCTGCTCGCCGAAATTGCGGCGGAACAGCGCCGCGCCACCTTTGCCGGAGGAGCCAACCAGTGCGATGGCGAAACGCGGATCGTAAGCCATCGTGACCAGGGTCGCCTTGCCATAACGCGACAGTCCTTCGATACCGACTTGTTTTGCGTCCACGGCCGGGTCGGTTTCAAAATAGTCCAGCGCGCGGCTCGCACCCCACGCCCACGCGCGCAATGCACCCCAGTCATCCGGTTTGCGCGGCTGGCCCTGATTGCACAGACCAATGATGCCTTTCGTCAAGCCGGCGCCGTTGTCGGCCTGATAGCTGGTGGGCACAATCACGGCGTAACCCCAGCCGTTGGACAACACCAGTTGCTGCCAGTTGGGTCCGCCCCCGAACAAGCCCAGCCTCCGAAAGCCGTTCGTTCCGCCGAAACGATTTGTTCCGCGGAAGAAACGGCTGAAGTCGAAACCAAATTCCAACATGACCGGCACCGGGCCCGCGGCGTTGGCGGGTGTGGTCAGCGTCAACTGAATGTTCACGCTGATGAGCGGACAGGAAGAATTGTCCACGTGGCCGATGAGGTGCTTGGTGATGACCGGAATGGCGCCATTGTTTGTCCGGGTGATGCCGGTCGCTTCCCAGGTCACTTTCGGCACGTGCTTTGGAACCCGGCCATAGACTTCGCGGTCGAAATCCTCGACGATTTCCGGGCGCCGCTGCTTCCACCATAACTCCGGCGTCGTGACTTTTTCCCCGTTTTTCAGCGTGAGGGGGTCGGGCAGATTCGGATACGGATTGGCTGTGGCCTCGTCGGTGTTCTGATAATTAGCGGCCTTCGGGTTCATGCCCTCCGCGCCCGGCCGCAACGTTTTAATGCCCAGTTGTTCCATCATGTTCCGATGGTCCTGTTCGGCGCTCCAATTCATTGGCGCCGGCAGATGGGCGGTGGCGGACTGCGCCTGGCCAATGATGGCTGCGCTTAAAATGGCAAACATCAAAGCGATGACGGGACCGTTTTTGTTTCGCATCATGTGCCGGAAAAAATAGGTACGGCCCGAGTTTGAGTCAACCTGGACGACCCGGACAATCCGACTGTCGCCCGGTTTCAGTTGCGGAATAATTTCAGGTCAATCGCGCCGGCCATGATTTTATAACCGGCTTCATTCGGGTGCAGGTGATCCCCGCTATCCGCCGCCGGCAGCAGGTGTGTGGGGTTTTGCGGGTCACGCAGCGCGGCATCAAAATCGATCACCGCATCAAACTTGCCGCCGGTCCGAATCCAACGGTTTACCGTTTCCCGCGCCGCTTCGTGCCCCGGCCGGTCGTAAAAGGACCTCCCAAACGGCGTGATGGTTGCCCCATACACGCGGAGGTTTCGGGCGTGGGCCAGGTTAATTATCTGTTCATACGCGGCGATTAAATTTGTCGCCACGGACGCCGCCGCCTCAAGGCCGCGGCTTCCGCCAATGTCATTGACGCCTTCCAGCACAATCAGCCAGCGCACGCCGCTCTGCGAAAGCACATCGCGATCAAAGCGGGACAGCGCGGTCGGCCCCAGGCCGCCGCGCAGCACGCAGTTGCCGCCGATGCCTTCGTTCAGCACCGCGAGGTCCGCCGTGTTTTTGTCCGCCTGCAAACGGCGCGCCAGATCGTCCGGCCAGCGGTCGTTCTTGTCCGTGCCCGAACCTCTTCCGTCCGTGATGGAATCGCCGAGGGTTACAATGGCCGCGCTCGAAGGGTTCGCCGCCACGTCAAGGCCGGCCAGAATATACCAGTGCTCGGTTTTGGCCGCTTGGGGCAGGTCCGGCGCCGAAACCTCATCACCCGCTTGCAGATAAGAAGTCGTTCGGGAGCCGGGATGCCCGGTGACGGCCGCCGAGGTGCCGCCGAAATCAATGGTCACGGCAACGTCCGACAACGGCGCCAGGTCAAAATCAAAAGGATCGGAAACAACGGTTTCGCCGGCCGGGATGGTCACCGCCGGTTTGCCGTGAAACGTCAGGGCCCGGTCACTGCCCGTTTTGATCGCGCTCCCGCCCGCGGACACAGCCAGATGAACGGAACTCAAAGTGACCGGATTCCGGCCGAACGCGTTGGAAAACTTTGCGCGCAATTTATTTCCACCGATGGAAACCTGCACAATTTGGCGGAGGGTATTGCTGGTCAAGCCCGGCGCCGGCGGCAGGTTTCTGGTTTCCGTCAGCTGTGGCGACGCGCCCCACGTGCCCACCCAATGGCCCCCGTTTTCCGCGGCGACCGCCGTTTGCTGCCCGCAGCAAAGATTCACTGCCAGGAGCGAAGCCGCCAGCAACGTGGCGGCGACCGGTGGAGCCTTTTTCTTCACAGGCAAATTTCAAGTCCGAGGCTTCGTTTCACATCTTGGTAAGCGGCGGGTCCCTCGGGGAGCACCGGCAGCGAAAGACTGAAGGTCGAGCCGCGGTTGACTTCACTTTGCGCTTGAATGGCGCCTTGATGTTCGTGGGCGATGCGCTGGCTGATGGCCAGTCCCAGTCCGGTGCCGTTTTTCTTGGTCGTAAAAAACGGCTCAAAAAGCCGCCCCAGATTATCCCGCGCAATGCCCACGCCGGTGTCCTGGATGTGGATGTGCAACCAGCGCGTTTCCGGTCCGCCGCCGGCGATTTCCGTGGCGACCGTCAGCACGCCCTTCGGGCCCATCGCCTCCAGCGCGTTCAGCAACAGGTTCATGAACGCCTGCTGCAATTGCGCGTCGTCGCCGCGTACCGTGTCCGCCCGGGCCTCGTAACGGCGCTGGAGGGAAATCGATTTTCCCGCGATCTGGTGGTGCAACAATCGCAACGAATGATCCAGCAGCTCATGCACGTGTACGGTCGTGAAAGTGGCTGCCTTGGGCGCGGCGAACCGCAGCATTTGCGTGACAATGGCATTGATGCGCTGCAATTCGCGACTGACGACTTCGGTCAGTTCCGTGTCCTGGCCTTTTTGCGCCAGCAAATCGGTAAACGTCTTGATGGCCACCATGCCATTTTTGATTTCATGCGCCATGCTGGCCGAAAGGGTGCCGAGACTGGCCAGCCGGTCGAGTCGCCGCATGTTCCGCTCAAAAACCGGCGCGGAGGTCAGATTGTTGAGCACGACGACGATCTGTGATTGGGCGCGCGTTTTCACCGGCAAAATGCTCGCCCGCAATGTCATCGCGCCGCGGCGGGAGGGCTTCAGTAAAATTTCCAGATTGGTCACCGGCTGGCCGCTTTTGGCGGTGTCGCGAATGAGCCTGGGGAGTGGCGCGGGCAGGGAAGTCACCGGCGCATTTCGCAGGCGTTCCGCCTTTGCGCGCAAGTGCGCGGCGGCTTCCGGCGTGCAAGCGATAATGCGTCCGCGCGCATTCACGACCAACACCCCGCACGCCAGACATTCCTGCAAAAGACTCGCCGGGCTTCCGGTGGGAACTTCGCCGTTTTCCTGTGTTGAACCGCCGGGTGACATAAATCAAAACAATCTCTGGCGCCCGCTCGCCCTTGCTTTTGTTTCCCTTGCAAACGAATGAACGCGCCTATATTAAGTCGCACTTGCGCCGCGACAAACAAAAAATGCCGAAATTGCATTTTTAATCCGGCCAACGCGGCATCGTTTTGCGGCTGACGTTTGGGCTTTTGGGGTTTACGCTGGCTCCCGCCGAATGAAAAATACTTTCGACACCATCGAGTCCATCATCGCCGACATCCGCCGCGGCAAACTGGTCATCGTCGTGGATGACGCCGACCGCGAGAACGAAGGCGATTTGATCCTGGCGGCGCAATTCGTCACGCCCGCCGCGGTGAATTTCATGGCCAAACACGGGCGCGGTCTGATTTGCGTGCCGACCACCGCCGAGCGGCTGCAGCAACTGGGCATTGACCGCATGGTGCATCAAAACCGGGAAAGTTTTCGCACGGACTTTCAAGTGAGCGTGGACGCCGCCCGCGGCATCACCACCGGCATCAGCGCCGCCGACCGCGCCCGGACCATTCAAATCATGGCCGCGCCGACGGCTGTGCCCGATGATTTGGTCCAGCCCGGCCACGTCTTTCCGTTGCGGGCGCGACCCGGCGGTGTTCTGCAGCGCGCCGGCCATACGGAGGCGGCGGTGGACCTCGCGCAACTCGCCGGCTTGCGGCACATCGGCGTGCTTTGTGAAATCCTGAACGACGACGGCACCATGGCGCGGCTGCCGCAGTTGCGCCAGTTTGCCCGAAAACATCGCCTCAAGGTTTGCACCATTGCCGACCTGATTGAACACCGCCGCACGCGCGAAAAACTGGTCGAGCACGTTGAGATGGTGAAACTGCCGACCGACTACGGGGATTTCGATTTGCATTTGTATCGCTCGAAACTGGACGGGCAGCACCACCTGGCGCTGGTTCACGGTGACGTGGCCGGACGGGAAAAGGTTTTCGTGCGCGTCCACAGCGAATGCCTGACCGGTGACGTGTTTGGTTCGCGCCGCTGCGATTGCGGCTCGCAACTGCACCAGGCCATGCGGCAGGTGGCCGAAGCCGGGCGCGGCGTGATTGTCTATATGCGGCAGGAGGGCCGCGGCATCGGCCTCGCCCCGAAAATCAAGGCCTATAAATTGCAGGAGCAGGGCTACGATACCGTCGAGGCGAACCAGAAACTCGGCTACGAAATGGACTTGCGCGAGTACGGACTCGGCGCGCAAATTCTCCTTGACCTCGGGTTGAAAAACATCCGGTTGCTGACGAACAATCCGAAAAAGATCGTCGGGCTGGAAGGCTACGGACTGAAAATTGTCGAGCAGGTGCCGATTCGTGTGAAACCCAATCCGCACAATGAGCGGTACTTGAAGGCCAAGCGGGAGAAGATGGGACATCTGCTTTGAATTCACGATTTCAGATTTTCGATTTTCGATTGAAGCACTTCGTTGAAAACCCGGCCGGCAGTGTCGCGAATTCGCTGTCGGGTCGCGTCTCCCGCGGAGGCGGATGGCTCGATTGTTTCGGCGCCCGGCGCCAACACCACAACTCAAAGCGGGCCGCCAGCAAATTTTGTGTCCATTCCTGTCGATTCGTGGTTAAATTCCAAGGATGCTTCGCAAGGTCCGGCAAAAACAGATTTCATCGTCCGGCGGAACCTTCGCCCTGGTGGCGTCACGCTACAATGCGCGTTATGTGGACGCCCTGCTGCGCGCCGCCCGGGCGGAGTTGCGGCGCGCCGACGTTTCCCGAATCCAAATCGTCCGCGTGCCGGGCGCGTATGAAATTCCGATCGTGGCCGAACGCTTGGCCCGCGTTGCGCACTTGGACTCGCATGCCCCGCTTTCGGCCATCATTTGTCTGGGCGTGATTTTGCGGGGCGAGACGGTTCACGCGGCGCACATCGGCGAAGCGGTCAGCCGCGCGCTCATGGAGATCCAACTCACGCACGAAATCCCCGTCATCCACGAAGTGCTGCTTCTGGAGAACGAGGGGCAGGCGCGCGTCCGCTGTCTCAACCCAAAACACAATCGGGGAACGGAAGCGGCGCAGGCAGCCCTGGCCATGGCGCGGGTCATGGCGGGTTTGAACAGCGCCGGCTGAATCCCGTCAAATATAGAGAATTAATGATGAGGATTAGGGTTTGTGAAATTATTCACATAATTCTTGCCGGCGGCGACCAGGGCTGTTAGGTTGTAAACGATTTTTGCGCTTCAAAAGACAAAAAAGTATGAAAAAAATCCTGTTAATTATTGGCGTTGCGGCGCTTGCGTGGGTTCCCCTCGGGCAGGCGGCGGACATCATTGGCACCATTACGCTCAACGGCACGCCGCCCCCGGAGGTGCCTTACACGCCGCTCATGAACGATCCCAACTGCGGCGCAATGTATAAGAAGGCGCCGACGACGCATTTTTATGTCGTCGGGCCGAACCATGAACTCGCCGATGTGATTGTTTCCTTGAAGGGTGTCACGGGCAAATCCACCGGCGCCAGCCAGCCACCGGTTACGCTGGATCAAAAGGGTTGTCTCTATAGGCCCCAGATTCTGGCCATTCAAACAGGCCAGAAGCTGGTGGTTAAGAATTCCGACTCGTGCATCCACAACGTCCACGTTGTGCCGGCCGTGGCGGGAAATCCGGAATCCAATCAGGTGCAAATGCCCGGCGGTCCGGACCTGAGCTTTACGTTCCCCAAACCGGAGATGTTCATGACATTCAAATGCGATGTTCATCCGTGGATGTTTGCCTGGGTGAGTGTGTTTGACAGCCCGTACTATTGCATCAGCGACAAGGAAGGCAAATTCGTCATCAAAAACGTACCCCCCGGCAAATACACCGTGGAGGCCGCTCATCGCAAGCTCGGCACCTTGACCAAGGACGTGGAGGTCAAAGACAGCGATGTCACCGTGAATTTTACATTTGACGTGAAGTAAGCCGGGAACCAGAGAGCCGCCGGTGTCTGCCGGCGACCTTGCTTTTGCGAAATGTCTGGAAACGCGCCTGTCACTGTCAATCGTTCGTTGCATTGGTTTGCCGTGCTGACGGCGTTCTTCACCTTTTTGCTGCTGGGCGCGGGCGGTTTGGTCACCAGTCATGAAGCCGGCATGTCCGTGCCGGACTGGCCCAACAGCTATGGCTACAACATGTTTCTATTCCCGCCTTCCCAATGGATTGGCGGCATTTTCTACGAACACACGCATCGGTTGATCGCTTCCGGGGTCGGACTGATGACCACCATTCTTGCCGTCTGGCTCTGGCTCAAGGACCCGCGCCAATGGATGCATTGGGTTGGCGTGGCCGCGTTTCTGCTCGTGGTGGCGCAGGGCGTTCTCGGCGGTTTGCGCGTGGTCCTGGCCGATGCCCAACTCGGCATCTTTCACGCGATTATCGGGCAGTTATTTTTCGTCCTGACCTCCGCCATCGCCTTGTTCACCGGCCGTTGGTGGCAGAATTGGGAAAACATCCAACACCCAACATTCGACAACCAACAACCAACGGTCGGGAATCGTCCCAATGCTGAAAAACTGGATGTTGGAGGTTCGATGTTGAATGTTGGGTGTTCTCTGCGCCGGTTCGTTTTGTTCACAACCATTTTAATTTTCTGCCAGCTCATCATTGGCGCGACGATGCGGCAACAGCACGCCGGTCTGTCCATCTCCGATTTTCCGCTTGCCTATGGGAAAGTCTGGCCGGACACCAGCGCCTCCGCCGTTCAGAGATACAACGAAGATCGCATGAGCGTGATCGCGGAAAACCCGATCACGGCGTTCCAGATTATTCTGCAAATGGTCCATCGTATCATGGCCCTGGCGATTTTCGTTCTGAGCGCGGCGTGCGCCTGGCAAGCGCGGCGGCAACTGGGCAAAAAAGATCCGCTCGCAAAACTCGCGTTGTTCTGGCTGGGATTGATCCTGGTGCAAATCTTTCTCGGTGCGGCCACAATTTGGTCCAACAAGGCCGCCGACGTGGCGACCGCCCATGTGCTGGGTGGCGCACTTTCGCTCGTGACAGGCGCGCTCTGGTATATTATTGCTTTCCGCCGTTCGGCGGTATTGCCTGAAATTGCGACCACCACAACAATATCCGGTGCATACGGAGGCGCTCCGGCCATGGCCGCTAACAAGTGAAATGAAAGAAATCCCGGTTGAAATTCTGAGCGCCCCGGCTTCCCGGGCCGGGGTTGGAGAAAAAAGCCGGGCGGTGGTCTTCGCCGATCTGATCAAGGCGCGGTTGACGACGCTCGTGCTGTTGACGACGCTCGTCGGCTTTTACGTCGGCTGGCGCGGCCCGATGGATTTCGCGCTGATGTTCAACACGCTGGCGGCCACGGCCCTGGTGGCGGCCGGCGCGGCGGCGCTGAATCAATTGCTCGAACGTGAATACGACGCCAAAATGCGCCGCACCCAAAACCGTCCCTTGCCGGCGGGCCGTTTGCAGCCCGACACGGTGATGCTGTTCGGCGGCGTTTGCGCGGTGACGGGTCTGGTTTATCTCGCCCTGGCGGTGAACCTGCTCACGTGCGTTATCGGCGCGGTTACGCTCATCTGCTATCTGTTCATCTACACGCCGCTGAAGCGCGTGACGTGGCTGAACACAGCCATCGGCGCGGTGCCCGGCGCGTTGCCGCCGTTGATGGGCTGGACCGCCGCGCGCGGCGAATTGAGCGGCGAGGGCTGGGCGCTGTTCGCCATTGTGGCGTTCTGGCAAATCCCGCACTTCATGGCCATCGCCTGGATGTACCGCGACGAATACGCCCGCGCCGGTTTCAAAATGCTGCCGGTGGTGGACCCGGATGGCCTGCGTACGGGGCAACAGGCCGTCAGCCACACGCTGGCGCTGTTGTTGGTGGGGCTGTGCCCCTTTGCTTTCAAGATGGCGGGGCCGGTTTATCTCGCCGGTTCCTTGGTGCTGGGCGCGGGCTTTCTGTGGTGCGCCGTTCAATTTTCGCGGCAACTGACGCGGGCGCGGGCGCGGCAATTGTTTCTGGCTTCCATCCTCTACCTGCCATTGCTGCTGGCGGTGATGGTGTTGGACAAGGTGAAATAATATGGAAACCATTGTTCACGAATTTCCACCGTACCGCGAGGCTGAGGCGGCGCTCGAGCCCGGGGCGCACGGACCTCACGAGGACATCGGTTTCTGGCGCAAATACATTTTCTCAACCGACCACAAAATCATCGGCATCCAATATGGCTTCACGGCGCTGTGCTTCATGTTGTTCGGTTTTTTCCTGATGTTGATGATGCGCTGGCAGATCGCGCATCCCGGCGCGCCGGTTCCGGTCGTGGGGCCGCTTTTGGCAAAAATCCTCGGCCAGCCGGCCGCCGGCGGCGTGATGTCGCCGGAGCTTTACAATTCCTTCGGCGCGATGCACGGCACGATCATGGTGTTTCTGGCGGTTGTGCCGCTGGCGTTCGCGGCGTTCGGCAATTATGTCGTGCCCCTGATGATTGGCGCGCCGGACATGGCGTTTCCGCGCGTGAACATGGCGAGTTACCAGGCTTATGTGCTTGGCGGGCTGGTCATGCTGGTGAGCTTTTTCATTCCCGGCGGCGCGGCGCAGGCGGGCTGGACTTCGTATTCGCCGCTGGCGACGTCCATTCCCACCGACGGCCAGTTATTCTGGATCATCGGCATGATCTTACTGATCACGTCGTCGTTGCTGGGCGCGGTGAATTTTATCGCCACCATCATTCAATTGCGGGCGCCGGGCATGACCTGGATGCGGCTGCCATTTTTCGTCTGGGCGCAGTTTGTGACGGCGTTCCTGCTGTTGCTGGCCTTCCCGCCGCTGGAAGCCGCGGCCATCATGCAATTGATGGACAATGTCGTGCACACCAGTTTCTTCCTGCCAACGGGTCTGGCGGTGGGCGGGAAACTGGCGCATATCAGCGGCGGCGGCAGCCCGTTGTTGTGGCAGCACTTGTTCTGGTTCCTGGGCCATCCGGAGGTGTATGTGCTGATCCTGCCCGCTATGGGCATCGTTTGTGAAATCATCGCCAACAACACCCGCAAACCGATCTGGGGTTACAAATCCCTCGTGTATTCGGTGCTCGTGGTCGGATTTCTGTCGTTCATCGTCTGGGCGCATCACATGTATCTGACCGGCATGGGCACGAAAATCGCCACGTTTTTTCAGGCCACGACGATGATGATTTCGATTCCGTCGGTGATCATTCTGACCTGCCTGTTTATTTCGCTGTGGGGCGGCTCGATTCGTTTCAACACGCCGATGTTGTTCGCGCTGGGTTTCCTGCCGATGTTCGGCATCGGCGGGTTGACCGGCCTGCCGCTGGGCCTGGCCCCCACCGACATCCCGCTGCATGACACGTATTACGTCATCGCGCATTTCCATTATGTGGTGGCGCCGGGAACGATCTTCGCGCTGTTTGCGGGGATTTATTACTGGTTTCCCAAAATGACGGGACGGAGGATGAATGAATTCTGGGGACGCGTGCATTTCTGGGGTTCACTGGTTTTTATGAATCTGGTTTTCATGCCGATGTTCGCCCAGGGTCTGGAAGGCATGTTACGGCGCATGTCCGATGGTGGCGCGAATTACTCCGCGGCCCGCGTGCCCGGCGTTCTGGACACGCTGCCAAATGATATCATGGCATTGCACACGTGGATTCTTTGGGCGGCCGTCGCTCTGGGCGTGGCGCAGATTCCCTTCATCATCAACTTGTTCTGGAGCATGAACCATGGTGAAAAGGTGAAAAACGACAATCCGTGGGGGGCGACGACACTGGATTGGCAGGCGCCCACGCCGCCGCCGCACGGCAATTTTGCCGAGCCGCCGCAAGTCTATCGCGGCCCATACGAATACAGCGTGCCCGGCCACGCCACTGATTTCACGCCCCAGAACGAACCCGACCGGCCGGGCACACCCGTCTTTTCACCCGCGCATTGAGCATGGAAATTCCCTACGCTGTTCATCCCCGTCCCGACACCGGCATTTACAACGCCAAGGTCGGCATCTGGCTGTTTCTCGCCTCCGAAGTGATGCTCTTCGGCGCCTTGTTTTCCGCGTATGTCTTGATCCGCGTCGGCACGCCGCCCGGCGAATGGCCGCACGGGTGGCAGAACGTGACGCTCGGCACCCTCAACACGCTCGTCCTCGCACTCTCGGCCATCACGACCCTGATGGCGTGGGTTGCCTGCAAGGTAAGGCAATTTGGCAAATTCAAATTTTTCCACGGCTGCACCCTGTTGCTGGCGCTGACGTTTCTCTGCATCAAAGGTTTTGAGTACGACGACCATCTGACCCATTACGAGATCCACCTCACCGCTGGAAGCAACGCGGGTGGCAGCATTGCCGACGGGCACATGGTGGAAAACGATCCCCAAAAAGATTACGTGATCATCAAAGGCCGGTACGTGAACGATGAGCAGGAGTTGATTGACCTGCGCTCGCAGAAAGACATTCAAGAAACTGAGCTCAAAATCCCGCGTTCGCAAATCAAGGACATGCAAAGCTATGGCCCCTGGCACAACGATTATCTGGCGCTCTATTTTACCATGACGGCCCTGCACGCGTTGCACATTCTCGGCGGCAGCATTGTCATCGGCTACCTCTGGGGGCCGGGCCGCAAGCTGTGGAAGGTTGATCCTGAACATTTTACCAACCGCGTCGAGGTGTCCGGCCTGTTCTGGCATTTTGTCGATCTGGTCTGGATATTTCTATTTCCTGTCTTATATTTGATGTAACTTGAATTTATGAGCGAATTAAAAACGGCCGAGCCACAGAACGCGCCATTGATGGGCAAATCGGAATTGCACGAGCATCCGGTGGATTTCAACAATTATCTCCGGCGTTGTGTTTATGTTTTTGTCGCCGTGGTGTGCGCGGTGTCGCTGATGCTCGTCGCGTCGTATCTGCCGCATTTCGATTGGCCGGCCAAGGTGGCCCTGATCCTGGTGGTTGCCTGCACCAACGCCTTTGTGGTGGCCGGATTCCTCATGCACCTGATTTCTGAAAAGAAAATGATTTACACCCTGCTCGCCTTCACCGCGTTCTTTTTCGCCGGCTTGATTGGATTGACGGTTTGGGCCATGCAGGATTTTCCGGCCGGCACCGTTACGCATTGAGCCATGTCCCTGAAAGCCATCCATCTTATTTTTGTCAACGCGCTGACGGCGCTGTCGTTCGGCTGCGCGATCTGGAAGTTTTTGGATTACCGCGGCGAAAACGGCACTGCCGGTGATTTGTGGTTCAGTCTGGCGGCGGTGGCTGTGGGCATTCTGGTCATCCTTTACGGCCGCTATTTTTTAAAGAAACTGAAAAAAATGAGTTACCTATGAAATCGTCCCGCAAATTTTGGAAAACCTTGTTGCTCGCCGCCGTGGGCGCGGCGGCCCTTGCGCCCTCACCGCTGCTCGCCTGCGCCGCCTGCTATGGCAGGTCCGATTCGGCGCTCGCCAAAGGCATGAACTGGGGCATCTTCACCCTCATGGGGGTTATCTTGACGGTGTTGACCTGCATTCTGGTTTTCTTCGTCCACATTATTCGCAAGGAAGAAAAAATGACCAATGATTCCGCGCCGGCCAACCCGCCCGGGATATGACGCAATGGTTCGCTGACAAGGTGTTGCACCTGCCCGAGCTGGCCTCCCAAAACGGCAAGGCCATAGACGCGTTGATGGTTTATATCCACGTGCTGATGCTCGCGCTGTTTGTCGGCTGGATCATTTATTTCTTCTACGCGCTCTACCGTTTTCGCCAGTCGCGCAATGCCCGGGCCAATTATTATGGTGTCCGCAGTCACGCGTCCAATTACATCGAGCTGGCCGTCGCCGCCATCGAGGCGGTGCTCCTGGTCGGCATTGCCGTGCCGCTTTGGGCCAGGGCGGTGGATAAATTCCCGCCCGCCAGCGAATCCACGGTCATTCAAATTGTGGCGCAACAATACGCTTGGAACGTCCGTTATCCCGGTCCGGATGGCGTTTTTGGCCAGCAAGACATGAAATTCGTCTCGTCGGACAATGTCTTTGGCGTGGACCCCGCCGATGCGCATGGCAAGGACGACATTCAAACCCTCAACGACGTTCACGTGGTCGTAAACAAGCCGGTCATTATTTATCTGAGTTCCAAGGACGTGATTCATTCATTGCGAATCCTGGCGATGCGCGTTTGTCAGGATGCGATTCCCGGGCTGCGCATCCCCGTCTGGTTCACGCCCACTAAAATCGGCAAATATCAGATCAATTGCGCCCAGCTTTGCGGCCCGGGCCACGCCAGCATGTCCGGCGGTTTCCTCACCGTCGAGAGCCAGGCGGACTTTAATAAATGGATTGCCTCCAAGTCCGGCGCGACCGCCAGCTTTGAATAGACAGTTGCCTTGCCGGCAGGCAGGATGACCTTGCATGAACGGCTCCGCTCAACGATGGCCGCTGACCATTTGGGCCGGTTTCGGCCTGCTCTTCGGGTTGCTCGGTCTGATGTATCTGGTTTCCTTGTTGGAATACCGTCAAGTCCGGCAAAAGGCGTTGCCGGTCTTGAATCAGATCACCGGCTTCACGCTGACCAACCAGGAAAACCGCGTCACGACGCTCGCCGATCTGAGCAACCGCGTCTGGGTGGCTGATATCATCTTCACCCGCTGCGCCGGGTCGTGCCCGGTCATGTCCACGGAAATGAAATCGTTGCAGGACGCACTGCCATCCGCCAGCCAGGTGAAGCTGGTCACGTTGACGACGGATCCCGATTACGACACGCCGGCCATTCTGAAAAGATACGGCGAACGCTATGGCGCCGACTTTCAGCGTTGGACATTTTTAACCGGCTCCAAAAAGGAACTGGCCGGTCTGGCCACCGGCGGTTTGAAACTCGGTTCCACCCCGGTGCCGCCGCAAGACCGGCAAAGTCCCGTTGACCTGTTCGTGCACAGCACGATTTTCGTGGTGGTGGACAAGCAGGCGCGGCTGCGCGGCATTTTCCAGACCGAGGGTGAGGGGGTGGATTGGGCGAAGGTTAAGCCGCGCATCCTCGCCACGCTGAAGCAATTGGAAGGCGGCGGATGAGCATCCACGATCTGCCCGCCGTCAATGCTTCGCTCAACGGCCTCAGCGCGGTTTTCCTGACCGCCGGTTTTGTTTTCATCCGCCGGAAAAACAAGCTTGCCCACCGGAACTGCATGGCGGCGGCGTTCGTCACCTCCATCGTTTTTCTGGCATGTTACCTCACCTACCATGGCTATCTCGCAGTGGTGCTGCACGAAGGGCCGACGCGGTTTTTGCAGCCGCGGTGGTTCCGTCCGATTTACCTGACCATTCTCATTTCGCACAGCATGCTTGCCGCCGTCATTGTGCCGCTGATTCTGGTGACGCTGTATCGCGCGAAAACGGAACGGTTCGACCTTCACAAAAAAATCGCGCGCTGGACCTGGCCATTGTGGATGTACGTCTCCGTGACCGGCGTTCTGGTTTATTGGCTGCTTTACGTCAAATTCCCGCAGAAATGACAGTTTCCACGATTGACCCATCGCCCATCACAGCGTAGTTTCCAATTGTGAAAAGCGAAAGCCCGCCAACCGAATGGCCGGTCCGCAAAATTGTGGGACGCCGGGCCAAGCGCGTCGCTCCGCTACAACAGTTGGAAGAATTGAGTTCGTTCTTGTATCAGCACGCCAACCATGTCCTCCCCAAACGAGAACTTTTTCCGGTTCGGAAATCTGTTGGTCCAACTCGTGCGCGCCGGCGTTGATTTTGCTGCTGTCGGCGGTGTGGCAATTTCGCTGAACGGATTTGTCCGCGCAACGGAGGACGTGGACATCCTCGTCAACGGTGCGCCGGACAATCTTTGCAAGCTGCTCGATTGCCTGAAAAATTGGGGCGAAGGATGGGCGCGGGAATTGAAAGTCGAAGATTTTGCTGTTGAAGAAGGTTCGATCCGTGTCATGGAAAATTTTGACTTGGATATTTTTGTAAAGATGCGCGGCAAAACTCTCGCTGATTTTCGTGCAAACCTCCGTTACTTCGAGGCGGACGGTGCGCGCATCGCTTATTTATCGCCGCTGGATTTGATTTTTCTCAAGGAGGGTTCCTGGCGTGAAAAGGACAAACTCGATGTCGCGGCAATGCGGGAAATCCTCGCGCGGGAAACGAATCAGAAATGAAATCGTCCGCAGAGTGCGTAAACCTGACCATTCATCCCAGCCAGTTCCCCGCCAAGGTGAGGCGCGATCTGCTGGCATCCCTGCGCGCCCGGCGCGTGAACCACAAGTTTCATTACGACAGCGTCAAGCAGGCGCAAAAGTGGCTCGCATTGCACCAGGTGTATTCGCCGACGCGGCAGGACGCGGATTGCCGGACGATTTATATGAAGGCGTTCAAGGCGGTGGCGGCACAAATCAAATCACGGTGCGTGGACGTCATCGGCCTTGGTTGCGGCGGCGGACAAAAAGACACGCGACTGCTGAAATGGCTGAAAGCCCGTGGCAAGGAAGTTTTTTATACACCCTGTGATGTCAGCACCGCCATGGTTTTGACCGCCCGCCAAACCGCGTTGGGCGTTTTGCCAAAGGAAACATGCTTTCCTTTGGTCTGCGATTTGGTGACGGTGGACGATTTGGAAAAGGTGGTAGGGTCGGCGCGCTGCGCCGACCGGACGCCGCGGCGCGGCGTCCCTACCCCTTCGCGCCTCGTCACCTTTTTCGGCATGATTCCGAATTTCGAGCCGCAGGACATTTTGCCAAAACTCGCCGCGTTGATTCGTCCGAAGGATTTTTTGCTCTTCAGCGCCAATCTTGCCCCCGGTGCCGATTACGCCGCCGGCCTGAAAAGGATTCTGCCGCAATACGACAACGCTTTGACCCGCGACTGGTTAATGACGTTCCTGCTCGATCTGGGCGTCGAACGACGAGACGGTGATTTGAAGTTTGCGATTGAAGACGGCCGGTTGGGGTTGAAGCGCGTGGTGGCCCGTTTCCATTTCCGCCGCGCGTGTCGGATTGGAATTGAAGACAAAGCGTTCCATTTCAAGATTGGCGATTCAATCCAGCTGTTCTTTTCCTGCCGCTATACGCCGGAGCGCATCGCAAAAATCCTTGCGCGCTACGGGTTGAAGGTCTGCGAACCGTGGATCACGCAGTCGGAGGAGGAGGGCGTTTTTCTTGTGAATCGTAGCGGCGGTTCGGCAGAGCGCCGCGCTTAAAAACAATGTCAGCGGCGCTCTCCCGAAACGCCGCTACGTGTCAAAATACCTTCATCGTTTCCAGGACGGCCTTGATGCGGGGGACTTCGTGCGTGCGGAACAGGTCGGTTTTCCCCAGTGCCGCCAGCACGGCAAAAAACGGTTCCGCACAGCGGACTTCGTCGCGGAAGAATTCAAACGCGTGGGGCAGGGCATGGCAGATGGGAAAACCGAGTGTCCGCAGCCGGAACGTGTTCAGGAAAACCTTCATTTGATGGCGCACGCGCACGGCGCTGTCCTGCAGGTTGCGGTAATAGAAACCGAGACCCGGATCGAGCAGGATTTTCTCCACGCCGTGGCGTTGCGCAACCTCAATCCGGCGCGAAAAGTGTTCGCGCATGTGTTCCATCGGATCGCCGCTCAAATCGAAGTCGCCGACGTCACGGACGTTTTTGCCCTGCACGTAACAGAGGATGACCGCGGCCTCGTGCGCGGCGACCATGCGGAAAAGCTCATCGCCGCCTTCCGTGCCGGTGAGGTTCAGGACATTCGCGCCGGCTTCCAGACACGCGCGCGTGACGGCAGCCCGGTAGGTTTCCACGGAAACCAGGATATGGGCGGCGCGCAATTCCTGGATGACCGGCAATAATTGCGAATTCTGGGCCGGCTCGCCGACGCGCGCGGCGTGGGCCAGGGTGGATTCCGCGCCGACGTCCACGACGTCGGCGCCCTGGGCGGTTAAAACCCGGGCGCGCCGGACCGCGGCTTCCGCCGTCAGGCAGACGCTCTCGCGATACCAGGAATCGGGGGAAAGATTGACGACACCCATGATGGCGGGCCGGGAATTGAAGGCGAAGGGTTTGCCGCCGATGGAAAATTCCTTCACCGGCGCGGAGGCGGCCTCCCGGTTTTTCGCCAGCAGTTCCGCCAGGTCTTCAAGCCTTAACATGCCGGGTTATCGTAAATCGCAAACCGCCAATCGTAAATGGAAAGTGGCGTTCCTTTGCGAATTTTGCCGTTCGCGCCGGTCGGAATTATGATGGCGTGATGGCCAATGACTGGCAATAATGGGGCGGACAACCATAAACGAGAGGAAACACGATGGCCCAAGCGATCATGGATCCGGAGAAGGTGCGGCGGTTCGCGGAAGAGCTGCAGCGGTTCAACAGCGACCTCGAAAATCGAATGATCCTGCTGCAAGCGCGCTTCGGCGCTTTGAGCGACACCTGGCAGGATCAGGAGCACGAGAAATTCTCCGACGAGTTTAAACAGGCGATGAAGGCGTTGAAGAAATTCATTGAACTCTCGAAGGTGCACACGCCTTACCTGTTGCGAAAAGCCCAGCGGATCGAGGAATACCTCCACCAGCGTTGATGTCATGGCCGCGCAAGCCCAAGTCACTTCCGTCGAGGCGATTGAATCATTCCGCGCCAGTCTGATTGTGTTTCTGAGCAAGGTGCGCCCGACGCTGGAAGAGGTGAGCGACGAGGTGATGCGCCTGCAATTCTGGCTCCAGAACGATCAACGCCGGCACTGGGAAAGCGAGTTGCGCAAGCGCGGCCTGAAACTCGAGGAAGCCAAACGGGAGAGGTTCAACACGGCGCTTTCCCACCTGCAGGAGGCGACGGCGCTGCAACACATGGCCGTGCAACGGGCGGAACACGCCGTCCGGGATGCGGAGGATAAACTCGACACCTTGAAAAAATGGGAACGGGGATTGGAAGACCGCACGGCCCCCATGGTCAAACAACTGGAGGAGTTCCAGGGATTTCTGACCGTTGAGATGGGCAAGGCGGTCACGCAACTGGTTCAAACCATCAAGGCCCTGGAAGCTTACACCAAACTCGGCGACTCCAGCCGGGAAGGAGCGCCGCCATGAATTTGAGCGGGAACAAAAGCCGGCTGGTGGCCAGTGCCCGGGAACTTTCGTTGAAATGGACGGAGACCAAAAACTACTGGCGGGACGAGAAGAGCCGGGAATTCGAGCACCGGTACCTGGAGGATTTGTTTATTCGCGTGGACAAGACGGTTGCCATCATTGAGAAGCTGGACGAAATTTTGAAAAAAGCCAGGAGCGACTGTGAATAGGAATCCGGGTGTCAGTGAAATGCTCGCGTTGCTGGACGCGCTCAAGGGCGCCGTCGAGGATTTTGCTGCGCGGGAGGAGAAGTTAAACCACGATTTCCAATCCCGTTCCGCCGCCGAACTCGATGCCTTTGAATCCGCCAAACTCGAGCACCAATCAAAACACGCTGAAGCCCTCGCCGCGGCGGAGGCGGCATTGGAAGCCGAAAGAAACCGGGGCTCTGCCCGGTTCGAACGGCGCAAGGTCCAAATCAACCGGGCGCATAGCTCGTTGAATCAGCAGGTGCTGGACGAAGGCAGTTCCCGGGAAGGAGAACTCAAACAAAGAATCCGGAAGAATTCGACGGAGGCCGAACAGCGGCGGGACAACGATTTGGCCAATGCCACCGCGACTTTTGAGTGGTTCCAGCAGAAGTTAAACGAGAGCGACGCGGACTTCCGCCGCCTGGAAAAGAGCGCGCGGCGGGCGTTTCGCGGCTACGGCATGTTTCGCAGGTTGCTCCGCCGGCACCGGCAACCGGGAGAACCCGACCTCGCGCAGGATGAAAATCAGTGGTTTGAGGAATTTCGGCGTTTGGAGTCCAAAAGCCGTGACGACCTGGCCCGGTTCCGAAAAAAATTGCTCCCATGGATATTCCGATTCCTCCCAATCTCGCTGGTGGTGTTGTTGTTGTTGGGTGCCCTCGCGGCCGTTCCGGTGCTCCAACATTTTGGCCGGACCACAGTTTCCTGGTCGCAAACCGGCCCGGTTGCCTTTGGGCTGCTGGTGATCCTGGTCCTTTACTTCCGCGGCCGCCGCGCTGCCGCACCTGCCGCCGCGATTATCGCCGAACAACTCGGCAAGGCGCGACGGCTGCTCGACGCCTGTCCGCAAAAAAACGCGGAACATTATCAGCGGGAGCAGGAGCGAATTCAGGTGGAATTCGAGGCCACCACCCGTCATCTCAACCAGGAATGGAAACAAGGCGTGCGGCGGATCGTCAGTACCCGCGGCCTCCGGCCGATGGAGGTGGATCAAAAAGCGCTTCGAGCCGGGCAGAAAAACGAGCAACACCGGCGGGCCGGTTTCGCCCGGATTGAACGCCGGCACCAGGAGAAAATTGCCGGTCTGCAGGCGGAAGCCGAGGCACAGGCCAGCCGGTTGGCCGACATGCATGCGGGAAAGGCTGCCAGCCTCGAAAGCCAGCAGCAAACCCAGTGGGCGGCGCTCGAATTGGATTGGAAAAACAAAATCGAACCGCTGTTTGCAGAAATTCGCGCGGCCGGGGACGCCGCCGAACAACTTTTCCCCGGCTGGGAGTCGCCATTCTGGCAGCAGTGGACGCCGCCCGAACAATTCAAGAATGCCGCCCGTTTTGGCCATCTGGAAGTGGCGCTGGAAACGTTTGTGGAAAAGCTGCCCCAAGACCCGCGACTGCCGCTTCCCGGGCCGGCCAACTTCACCGTTCCCTTGTCGCTGGTTTATCCACTGCAAGGCTCCATTCTTTTTGAAACCGGCAAGACCGGCGGCAACGAGGCCGTGGCCGCGATCAACAACGTCATCTTCCGGTTGTTGTCCACCACGCCGCCGGGCAAGGTGACCTTCACTATTTTTGACCCGGTCGGGCTCGGCCAGAACTTCGCGGCGCTGATGCACCTGGCCGATTACGAGGAAAGTTACATCAACAGCCGCATCTGGACCCAGACGGTGCAGTTCGAGGAAAAGCTCGCGGAACTGAACGAGCACATGGAAAAAGTCATCCAGATGTATCTGCGCAACGAGTACGCGACGATTTCGGAATACAACGCCGAAGCCGGCGCCATTGCCGAAAAATATCATTTTCTCGTCATTGCTTCGTTTCCGGCAAATTTCAGTGAGACCGCCGCGCGGCGGCTCCGGAACATCGCCGCCAGCGGTGCCCGTTGCGGCGTTTACACGCTGATCCAGTGGGACCAGCGGCAGGCCCCGCCGCAGGAATTTGTTCCCGATGAACTCCGTAAAAACAGCGTTTGCCTGACGCCAACCGAAAAAGGTTTCCGGCTGTCGGCCTGGCATGCGCCGGGAACCCGGCTGTTGCTCGATCCGCCGCCGCCGCCGGAAACCGCCACTCATTTTCTCCATCAACTGGGCGAGAGCGGCAAGGATTCCACAAGAGTCGAAGTGCCTTTTGATCAGGTGGCGCCGCCGGAGGCTGCTTTCTGGCAGGAAGACACGACCGACGAACTGCGTGTGCCGATTGGCCGTTCCGGCGCCACCAAATTTCAATATCTCGCCATCGGCAAGGCCACGCGCCAGCACGGCTTGATTGCCGGCAAGACCGGTTCGGGCAAATCCACCCTCTTTCACGTCATTGTCACCAACCTGGCGTTGTGGTGCAGTCCCGAGCAGGTCGAGTTTTATCTGGTGGACTTCAAAAAGGGTGTGGAGTTCAAGTGCTACGCCACCCGCCGGTTGCCGCACGCAAAAGTCGTTGCCATTGAGAGTGACCGCGCTTTCGGCCTGAGCGTGCTCGAACGCGTGGATGCGGAATTGCGGCGCCGCGGCGATTTGTTCCGCAAGGTTGGCGCACAGGATTTGGCCGGATACAAACGGGCCGGCGGAACCGAACCCATGCCACGGTCCCTGTTGATGATTGACGAATTTCAGGAATTTTTCGTGGAGGAAGACCGGGTTTCCCAGGGCGCGGCCGTTTTGCTGGATCGCATCATCCGGCAAGGCCGCGCGTTTGGCATTCACGTGCTGCTCGGCTCGCAAACCCTGGGCGGCGCCTACACGCTGGCCCGCGCGACCATCGGCCAGATGGTCATCCGCATCGCGCTCCAGTGTAACGAGGCCGATGCCTACCTGATCATGGACCAGGACAATCCCGCGCCGCGTCTGCTGTCCCGGCCCGGTGAGGGGATTTACAACGACACGGCGGGATCCCTTGAAGGCAACAGCCCGTTTCAAACGGTTTGGCTGCCCGATGTTGAGCGCGACCGTTATCTGGCAAAAATCCGCGAGCGCGCCGACAAAAACCGTTATCCGGGGCCGATTGTGTTTGAAGGCAACGCCCCGGCGGATATTGGAGAAAATCTTCCGTTGCGCGCGGTGCTGGCATCGCCGGCCGCTAAACCGGCCGTGCCGGCGCGCATCTGGCTGGGGGCGCCCAATTCCATCAAGGGACCCACCGAGGCCGTCTTTCAAAGACAGAGCGGCAGCAACCTGCTTATCGTCGGACAGAGCGAAGAACGCACGCTGACGCTCCTGTCGGTGGCCCTGGTCTCGTTGTCGGCGCAATACCCGCCGGGCAGCGCGCGCTTCCTCTTGCTCGACAGCACGCCGCCCGGTTTTCCGCAACACGAATTTCTGCAGCGCATTCTCCGGTCCCTCCCGCATGAAGTCACGCAGGTCAACAACAGCCGCCTCGACGAGATCACAAAAGGTTTGGCGGAAGAACTGAAGCGGCGCACCGATGATGAAAAAACGAAATCCCCGGAGATGTTCATCCTGGTCCAGGGTTTGCAGAATTTCAAAAGGCTCCGGCAGGAAGACGAATTCAGTTTTTCCTCCGGCGATGCCGGGGCCGCGGTGAATCCCGCGGCGGTCCTGCTCAATCTCATCGGCGAAGGGCCGGGGCGCGGCATTCATGTTATTGCCGCCTGCGACACCTATAACAACGTGACCCGTTTTCTGGGGCGAAAGGCCTTGGGCGAATTCGAGATGCGCGTGCTTTTCCAGATGAGCGCCAGCGATTCCGCCAGTTTGATTGACAATCCGGACGCGGCCACCCTCGGAATGCATCGCGCGCTCTTTTACAACGACCGGGAAGGTTATCTCGAAACCTTCCGCCCCTATGCGCAGCCCGGCGGCGAATGGATTGAAGCCGTCGCGCGGGATCTGGCGTCTCCGGGGGTAGGGCCCATCCCATGAAAAGCTGACACCGCTTTTTGCGGCGGAAAGCCCCAATCGCAAATTGTAAATAAAAGCTGGCGCGCCCGCCGCGATTCGAACGCGGGACCACCTGCTTAGAAGGCAGATGCTCTATCCAACTGAGCTACGGGCGCAGCAAAAGAACATTAGTGGCTGGCACGCGCCCGCGCAAGTGCCGGCTGGGTCGAGGCTTAATGGGCATTTAAAAAGCAGCCAGTTCCGGATCTCAGCCAGTCAGACTGATTTGGCCTTTGAGCGAATCAGTCAGATAAACGCCCTCAAGGCAGGATTTGATAACGTTATCCAGGCAAATGACTTGCAGATTATCGACTAAATTTCCGGCTAAATAATGTTTGACTTTGAAGTTATTTTATTGTACAAGTATTGTCACAAAACTGGGCAGATAACGTTGTTAATGTTGATGTAGTGTTTGTTGTTTATAATTAGCCATTAGGGATTATGTACACCTCCTTAAGAACCCCAATTTGCAGAACATTTTTCAAATCTGCCGTTTTTTGGCTACTGCCAGTCTGCATGGTTTTTTTAACCCAGTCCAGCCATGCTGATCAGTCTTCACTTTTGTCCCTGACTTCACCCGATCAGACGCAGGTTAATTGGACGTCGGGGCCTGCCGATGCGAACCTGGGCACGCTGGCCGACATAAAAATTCCCAAGGGCTATCGCTTCACTGACTCGACCGGGGCCGGTGCTCTGCTGGCGCGGATGAACAATCCAATTCCTCAAGGTCTGGTGGGCATCATTGCGCCTGAATCGGGACAATGGTGGATTGTTCTGACGTATAAAGACATCGGCTATATGAAGGACGTGGACCAGGGGGGGATTGATGCGGCGGCAATTTTGAAGACAATTTCCGAGCGCGCGAATCGCCAAAATGAGGCCCGGCGAATCCACGGTTTGCCACTGATTACCTCGGTGGATTGGGCGCTCGCGCCGGTGTTTGATGCAAAAACGCACGCAGTGGAATGGGCCGTTCGGGCCAAGACCCAATCATCGGAAGTGGTCAATCACACCGTGCGTTTGTTGGGTCGGCAGGGGATGCTGGATGCCACAGCGGTCGCACCCTATCAAGCTCAGGCTGCCGCTGATTTGGTTCCGTTGAAGGAACTGGTGAAAGACATCTCGTTTAAGCCGGGACAGCGTTATACAGACTACCGGGCAGGTGACAAAGTTTCCGATCTTCAACTCGCAGGCCTGATTGCAGGAGATGATGATTCACTGGCCTCACAAAAAAGCGACGTTGTCGCGCCGGTCAAAAGCGCGGGTGGATGGGGCTGGTATGTCTTGGCCGGTGTTATCGCCGGAGGAGGCGTCATGCTGGTTCGCGGAGTGGTTCAACGACATCATAAAGCACATCGCGCACCTTTAGCCCGTTCTCTCGTTGCGG
>JAJXYT010000114.1:25638-67420 GCA_021780375.1 bacterium
GCAACGGCATTGGCAATGGCAATGGACATGTTCATGGATCCGCGGTCGCGACTCCGCCGGTATCCGCCATGGGGAGCAATGATTTGCAGACTCATAAGGCAAAAACGGATGAGGTCAAGCCGAGTGGCGTAAAGCCGGCAGTGGCTGTGACGCAGAATGGATTGAACGGATCGTCCAATGGGTCAACCCACCGCCGTGGCGCGCGCCGCAAGAAGGTCTTTGATTATCACCGGTTCTATACCGACACGGTCATGAAACTTTCCTCGAGCGGATACACCGCAGAAGTCACCCCCCGCAACGGTCACGCCAACGGACACTCAGATGGTCATTCATCGGCCCCCGCTATGGAGGTTCAACCCGCCTCGTATGGGGCCATGAATCAGGCCATTGTTCAGTCCCACTTGGATTTGATCGCTAATCAGAAAGCCCTCATTGAGGAACAGAAACGCCTGGTGCAACAACAAACCAAACTCATCGACGAGAAGAACAGGTTCATTCAGGAACAAAACGAACTGCTGGAGCGGCAGTCGGCCATGATTGAGAACCAATATTCCCTGAAGCTCGAGTCCTGAAGCTCATTCGTTCCCACCTGTTCCGGAATCTTGTCGAAGCGAATTCGATTGGACGAAGGAGCTTGGATTTCCTGATTGGCGCCTTTAGCCATGAATGCGAAAGCTGGAAGCCGGTGGCGTGAACTTGTCTGTGCAGGATTGTGTTTGGGCGCCGTTGTTCCAGTTTCCCGCAGCGCGACTTTCATGTTTTCCAACACCAACGTTGTCGCGATTAATACCAATACGAGTCCGCCGACCAAGGCGGTGCCTTACCCTTCCGGTATCGGGGTTGCCGGACTGAACGGCCAGGTTGTGACCAAAGTCACGGTGACACTTCAAGGTTTCAGCCATACCTTTCCAAGCGATGTGGACATTATGCTGGTCGGCCCTCGAGGGCAGGAAGCAGTCCTGATGGCAAACGCAGGTGGACAGGACAGATATAACGTAACCAATCTCACGCTCACGTTTGACGACGGAGCCACAAATTCTTTGCCCTTATTCACAAGCCTGGTGTCAGGCGCTTTCAAGCCAACCAACGGGTATTTAGATCCCTATTTTGGATACTCAAGCCTCCCTTTTAATTTCCCTCCGCCCGCTCCGGCCGGCAATTCAAATTCGGCGTCCCGGTTGTCGGTTTTTAAGAACACCGACCCGGGCGGGACCTGGAATTTGTTCGTGGTCTCTGATGTTTCTGGAGATTCGGGCATGATTTCCAACGGTTGGAGTCTGAATCTCTCCGTTGCTGTTCCCCTCCAGATAATTCAATCCCGAACGAACGTTGTTATTTCCTGGCCCGCGTCAGCCACGAATGGGCATCTCCAGTTGTCGCCAACCCTCTTTAGCCCAAACACTTGGACCAATGTAACAACCACGCCGGCTTCTTATGCCGGCCGCTTTAACGTAACCAATCCCATTCTCGGAGGGAATACCTTTTATCGCCTGGTAACCAATTGAAATCACGGCGCGGGTTATCAGATTGGTCAAACTCTAAAGACCGCACTTATCGCTGAACACCTTGCAATAATCAAAATTCATTATTTTTATAATTATGTCACCACATTAAACTTGACTTCTGGCGCAAAGTGCCTTAATTTAAGACATAATTGACACACAATCAGACAGACTGGAATTAAAAGACGTAAAGTTGTGAAAAGTATTCTTGCACTGAGCCGTGCCGTTTATCTCGGGGTTGTTATTCTGGCGGCGATAACGTTTTCCCCGACGCAGTTGAATGCCACGGGGATTCTCTACCAGTTTGACACTCCTTTTCCTGCGGACCCCAGCCCCGCGGCTCCTGCTCCATGGATTACCGCCGATTTTGAAAATGTAAGCGGGGGAGTTAACTTGACTATTTCCGCGGTCGGATTAACCGGCAGTGAATTTGCCAGCGAGATTTACTTTAATTTGGATCCGGGTTTAGGTTTGGATCAATCCAGTTTGACGTTCAACGAAACGGCTTCCAGCGGCAGTTTTTCCGCCCCGACCATTTCGCAAGCGGCTGGAGATAATAATTACAAGGCCGATGGTGACGGCAAATACGATTTCCGTTTCAATTTTGGAACATCCAGTGGCACGACTTTTGGATCCGGCGATTCCATAACCTGTTTTATCAGCGGCATTCCAGGTTTGATGGCCAGTAGTTTTTCCTTCGAAAGCGAGCCCGCCGGTGGCAGTGGCCCCTTTTATGCCGCGGCGCACATTCAGGGCCTGGCCGGTGGTTTAAGCACATGGATTGAACCGGGCGGCGGCCCCGTAATCACTCCGATTCCAGAGCCTGCGCCCATCGCTCTCCTGGCTGTTTCGGCCATGCTTTTGGCCGCCTTTCGCGTTCGGATGCTGATGCTTCGGAAAAGAGTTTATGCTGTCGCGCAAAAAAAACCGTTGCGTTAAGAGCATTAACTTTCGATCACGTTGATTTCCACCGGTTCGACGTTCACGCCGTTTTTCTCCAGCCATTTGATGGCCGCGCCCACCTCGCTGCGCGCGCCATCCAGTTCCAGGCAGACGATGCCGATCTCGTCGGTCACGCTCGCCTGACGAATGTTGGTGACCACCTTGAACTTGTGGCCGACCTCCCAGATGAACGGCTTCTTGATCAGCCTGGGGGGATACATCAGCCACAATCTTTGTTGGGTCGGCGTCGTGGGTTTGGTTATCCCGGCCGGTTTTTTAGTTGCTTTGGGCATGGCGGTTCAATTTACGATTGATGATTTACGATTTACGATTGCTTGGTTCCGAGGCTTTGACTCTTCAACCCTTCACCCGCCCGCAATGGCGGGGATGATGCTGATTTCGTCGCCGTCTTTGAGTGGAGTCTGCTTGTTTTTCAGGAAGCGGATGTCTTCCTCGTTCACATACACGTTTACGAAGCGGCGCACCTCGCCTTTTTCATCCACCAGCCGTTCCTGGATGCCGGGGTAACGCGACTGCAATTCGGCAATCGCCTCGCCAATCGTGGCGGCGTTGACTTCGACCAGCTCCTCGTTGTTGGTCAACTTGCGGAGCGGCGTTGGAATTCGGACTTTCTTTGGCATAAAATTAAACGTTTGCTTTTTCTTCCTGCGCCAGCAGCGCCTCGAATTCGCGCAGACTCGGCTTGATTTCGCGCGGCTTGCCCAGGTAGCCGTCCACGGCGTCGAGCGTCTTCAAGCCGTTGCCGGTCACGCAGAGAACCGCGGAATCATCCCGCGGAATCTTGCCCGAGGCAATGAGTTTCCTGGCCACGCCCACGGTCACGCCGCCGGCGGTTTCGGCAAAAATGCCTTCCGTTTCCGCGAGCAGTTTGATCGCGTCGCGAATCTCGTCATCGGTCACATCTTCCGCCGCCGCACCGGTGTCCCGCATGACCCGCAGGGCGTAGAAACCGTCCGCCGGCGTCCCGATGGCGAGCGACTTTGCAATCGTGTTCGGCTTGACCGGTTTGAAGAAATCCAATCCGGCCTTTTGCGCCGCAGAAATCGGTGAACAACCGGTCGCCTGCGCGCCATGAACGGCATATTTTGTCTCCGACACCAGGCCGAGCTTGATGAATTCCTGATAGCCTTTCTGGATTTTGGTCAGCAGCGAGCCGGATGCCATTGGCACCACGGTATGCCGAGGGATGCGCCAGCCGTATTGTTCGGCGATTTCATACGCCATGCTCTTGGAACCTTCGGCGTAGTACGGCCTCATGTTCACGTTCACAAACGCCCAGGCGAACTTGCCGGCAATCTCGGCGCAAAGCCGGTTCACCTCGTCGTAATGACCTTTGATGCCGATGACTTTCGCACCGTAAATCAACGAGTTCAGGATTTTACCCTGCTCCAAATCATGCGGAATGAACACGTATGATTTGAGTCCGGCGCTGGCGGCGTTGGCCGAGACGGAATTCGCGAGGTTGCCGGTCGAGGCGCACGCGACCGTGTCGAAACCGAGTTCCTTTGAGCGGCTCAAGGCGACGCTCACGACGCGGTCTTTGAACGAGAGGGTGGGGTAGTTCACCGTGTCGTTCTTAATCCACAACTCACGGAGGCCTAGCTTCCTGGCGAGCCGGTCGGCTTTCACCAGCGGTGTGAAGCCGACCTGCAAACCAACGGTCGGGTCGTTCGCCACCGGCAACAGTTCACGGTAACGCCACATCGTTTGGGGACGTGATTGCACCGCCGCTTTGGTGAGCGACTTTTTGATGCGCTCGTAATCATAGACCACTTCCAGCGGGCCGAAGTCGAATTCGCAGACGTGATTGGCCGCCAGCGGATACTCGCGTCCACATTCGCGGCACTTCAGCGCCTTCATGTAACCGTGATGTTCACTCATAAATATTTTTCCTGGGCCGCCGCCGCCGTTAATCGGCGCATTATACAGTTGGCGCGGACTGACGTCCGCGGCTGCAAACTCAATTGGGGCAACAAAAAGGCCCCGACTCATGACGAGAAGGGGCTGACAAAACTTGCGCACACTTCTCATTTTCCCCCGACACCCGTCAGGGCTGGAATTGGCACCTGGCCGCTCCGAACGCATTCGGAGCCGGTTGCCGTGGCTTCATCGGGCCAGTCCCTCAGCCACTCTGCATGAGACCGTTGTATCAACGGATGCGGATAAGTTGATTGATAAGATGGATTCTGTCAACTGATTTTTTGAGCCGGGAGGCGGCAGGCGGCTCAAAAGACTACAATCGAACGCACCGGCAGGTCCTGCAATTTCCCGCGGCCGTTCAGGAACTTCAATTCAATGAGGAAGGCGGCTTCGAGGATTTGCGCGCCGAATTTGTTCACCAAAGCAATGGCGGCGGCGGCGGTACCGCCGGTCGCCAGCAAATCGTCAATCAGCAATACGCGTGCGCCCGGTCTGAGCGCGTCCACGTGCATGGCAATGGTTGCCGAACCGTACTCCAGCGCATAGTCCTGCTCGTGGGTCCGATAAGGCAGTTTGCCCTTTTTGCGAACGGGCACAAATCCGGCCTGGAGTTTCAAGGCGGCGGCGGCGGCAAAAATAAATCCGCGCGCGTCAATCCCCACGACCGCATCGACGGCGCCCGGTTTGAACTTGTCCGTGAGCAGATCAACCGCCCCGGCAAACAACCGCGGATCGGCCAGGACGGGCGTGATATCCTTGAACTGGATGCCCGGCTTCGGAAAATCCGGGACATTGCGGATGGCAGCGGCGATTTGCCGGGGTGTCACCCGGGCGGAAGGCATGGCGTCAGTCCTTTTTGGCATTGGAACTTTCGAGTTTTTCGATCATGCGGCGCAGCTTTTTAAGCGCCAGATTCTGGATCTGCCGGACGCGTTCGCGGGTCACCCCGAATTTTTCGCCAACTTCCTCCAGGGTTTTTTCCGTGCCGCCGTCAAGGCCGAAGCGATAGCGCAGAATGGTCGCTTCGCGTTCGTCGAGATGCTTGACCATGTCCTGCAACATGCCGGTCACGGTCTTGTCTTCCAAATCCTGATACGGCGTTATGGCATTTTCATCCTCCACCAGATCGGAAAAGTTGTTCGAATCATCGTCGCCAATCGGCGCATCGAGCGAGGCCGGGCGGATGGAAGCCAGCCGCATCTGCCGCACGCGCGTGGCCGTCATGTCCAGTTCATCCGCCAATTCCTCGTCGGTGGGTTCCCGTCCGAGTTCCTCCTGCAACTTCATCGCGATGCGGCGCATTTTGGAGATTTTATCCACCAGATGCACCGGCAGCCGGATGGTCTTGGATTGATTGGCGAGCGCGCGCTTGATGGATTGCTTGATCCACCACGAGCCGTAGGTTGAAAGTTTGCCGCCTTTTCTCGGGTCGAACCGCTCGACGGCCTTCATCAGCCCGATATTGCCTTCGCTGATCAGATCCAGCAGCGGCAGGCCGATGCCGTCATAATCGCGCGCAATTTTGACGACAAGGCGCAGGTTGGCCTTGATCATCTGTTCGCGCGCCTTCTTGTCGCCCTTCTTGATGCGGGCGGCCAGTTCGATTTCCTCCTGTGGCGTGAGCAATTTCACCTGGCCGATTTCGCGCAGATAAAGTTTGATGGCGGTATCGGCGTCGTAACGCGACGCCTCCCTTTGAATGAACTGGGTGGTGTCACCGGCCGTGGCCGGCGGCGCGCCCGGCGCGGGAACGGCGGGGATGACGGCTTTAACAGCAGTGCGCGGGGAAACCTTCTGGCGCCGTCTGATTTTGGCCGTTCCGCGTTTTTTCTTTTTTACTGCCATAAAGCGCACCAAACGTTACGGCCAGAACGTCCGTCCGCAAGAAAATTAACGCAAACTTAGTTCCGGCTGTTGCGCGCCAACGTGATGTAGTAAAGCAGATTCAGGATGGACGACACCAGCGCCGCCACATAAGTGAGCGCCGCCGCGCCCAAAACCTGGCTGACACCCGCGCGTTCGTGCTCATGTACGAGGCCGAGCCGGAACAATTGTTCCTTGGCGCGACGGCTCGCGTCATATTCCACCGGCAAGGTGACGAGTTGGAACAGGGTTATCACCGCGAATGTCCCGATAATGATCGGAAGCATGACATTCAGCATGTGAAAGATAATGCCGGCGAAGAAAATCGGTATGTAAGCCATGCTCGCGAATTGCGTGACGGGAACCAGCGCCATGCGCACCTGGAACAACCCATAGGCGGCCTGATGCTGAAGGGCGTGGCCGGCTTCATGCGCCGCCACCCCAACGGCGGCGACCGTCTGGCCGTGAAAATTATCAGAAGAAAGGAACAAGGCGCGTTTCGTGGGATCGTAATGGTCGCTCAAGTGGCCGGGGATTTCCTCCACCGGCACGTTGGTCAAACCGGCCTGGTCGAGGACTTCGCGCGCGGCCTGGGCTCCCGTCATGCCCGAATCCACCGGTATCTGGCTGTACTTGCGATAGGCATGGTGCAGCTTCATCTGCGCCCAGATGCCGAGCAGCAAGCCCGGTATCAGGAACAACCAATATAATGGGTCAAACAAGTTAAACATAAAACAATCCTTCGACAGCCGGCCGGCTGTCCTTATTCATTATTCAAGATCAAGCCGGCGGCGTGCCAACTCAATTTACAGGGAATCTAAGGGAAAGGGCGCCGGTTGAAAGATTTTTCTGAGCCAATGCGGCGCAATTGAGACAGCCGTGCTGGCACAAATCAAATTTCCAGCATCTTCTCAAACCGCGTCAGGTTTTTCGGGCCGTTCGTCGTGACGAGGGCGACGTCTTCCAGCCGTACCCCGCCGCCCAGTCCGGGGTAATAAAGCCCCGGCTCAACCGTGACGACGTGGCCGGGCCTTAATTTTCCGGTGGAGGTCGCGCCCATGCGCGGCGCTTCATGAATTTCCAGACCGAGCCCGTGTCCCGTGCCGTGGAAGAAGCCTTCCATGCGGCCATTCCGCCGCCCGGTTTTGTAACCCTGCTGAACAAAAAATTGTTGCACCGCCTTATGAACTTCCGCCGTTATCACCTTGGCCCGGATTTTTTCGAACGCGATTTTCTGCCCCTGCAGGACCGTGGCATACAGTTTCCGCACCCCCTCGCTGGCGTGCCCGCGGACCACCGTGCGGGTGATGTCGCCGAAGTAACCGGTCTTTTGCGACCGCGGGAAAATATCAAGGATGATCGGCTCGTGCGCGCGGAGCGGGCCATGGCCGCGCTCGTGCGGGTCGCAGCCCTGTTTGCCGCCGGCCACGATCGTGTTCGCCGCCAGGCCGTTCGCCTGTAAAATCGCGCAGTCAATCACGGCGCGGAGGCATTCGGAAGTCAGCGGCACGCCATGGTAAATCAATTTCCGGTCGCGGGCGATTTTGGCCCGGCGCAACACTTCCATCCCTTCGGCCATGCCGACCTCGGCCATGGCCAGCGCGGCGGAAATCTTTTTGACCTCGCCGGCGGATTTGATTTCGCGTCCGGGGAAAAAGCCGGCTTGCGGTTTCAGTTTGATTCCGAGTTTCTTCAAGTCCCTGGCCAGGCCGAGCGGAAAGTTGTCCGGCACGAGGGCGCGGCGGATTTTTTTCTCGCGCAACAGCAGCCGGACGACGTGGGGGAGGCTGGCTTTTTGGATCCCGGCGGCGCGCAATTTCCTTTGGTACGCGCTCAGCGAGAGCACGCGGCAGTGCGGCGCCTGGGCGCGGGCCCGGTCAATTTCCAAATCACTCATCACGATGACCGGCCGGCCGCCAAAGTTGAGGTAGATGAACGGGTCGGGCACGAACATGCCGACGGCGTAAAGCATGTTCGCGTCGCGCTCGCTGTCCGCGACGATGAGCAGGGTTTCGTTCAATCAGTTGATGAAGGTGGGCGACAGGAAATAAAGCTCACCCGCCTGGAGCTTGGGCAATTCCAGGCCCAGGTCCAATTTGACGGAATGGGACAATTCAGTCTGGCCCAGCAAACGCAAAAAATTCGAAAGATCGTAGCGTTCGCGGTATTCGATCAAATTGGCATTCCGGATGCCGGCAATTTGTTTCGCGCGGTCCACCGCATCCTGAAAATCCCCGATTTCATCCACAAATCCGAGTTTATAGGCCTGCGTGCCCGACAGCACACGGCCGTCGGCATAATTGGTCCAGTCCAGCGCCAGCGTGCGGCCTTCTTGCTTGTTCTTGGCGTGCGCGGCGTCACGCCCGGCGGCGACCACGTCCTTGAATTTCTGATACGTATCGTCAATCAACCCCTGCACCATCACCCGCTCCTCGGCCGGGATTTCATTCGTCTCGCGTTCGCCGCTGAGCATGTCTTTGAACCTGCCGCTCTTGAACGTGTCCGGCCAGATGCCGATCTTGTCCATCAACCCGCGATAATTCCACGTGTGCAGAATCACGCCGATGCTGCCGGTAATGGTCAGGTCGTTGGCCACAATCCAGCGGCAGGGCGACGAGATATAATAACCGCCCGAGGCGGCCAGACTGCCCATGGAACAAATGACCGATTTGCCGGAATTCTTCTGGAAATCGTTGATGGCGCGATAAATTTCATCCGAGGCCATCACTTCGCCACCCGGGGAATCCACTTTCAGGATCACCGCCTTGACGCGCCGGTCGTGTTTGGCGCGGTCCAACTGCGCTTTGATGACGTCCACCATGTTGTTGCCGGCCTGGTCCACCGTTTGGCCGCTGATGATGCCGTCCACCGTCACCACGGCGATCTTGCTGGACGCATCGTTGTCCTTGATCAGGCATTCGTCCAGGTTCGGACCCACTTCGCGCGAAATGCCGTTGCCTAAACCGCCCTTGAACGTCAACGCTTGGGAAACCAACTGGGCGAAATTACCGAACAAACTGATCAGCAGCAGAACCAGCAGAATGATGGCAAAAATCATCCACCCGCGGGTCCGGCGCGGCTTGGGCGGCGGTGGTGCGGTGATCACCGGCGGTGGCGGCGGCGGCGGCGCCATGCCGGAGGAATCGGGTGCGGTATCCATAGCGCCCGCAACCTAGCCCAAAAGGGGCTGGCAGGCAAGATGGATTGAATCCGGCGCGGCCAGTTCATTTTTCAGACTTGCCACCTTTGGCCAAAGAAATACGGAGGTCCGGGGTTTGCCGCGGGCCCGTTCCAGCCAGCCGGTGAGGTAGCGGGCGTTAAAAACATCAACATTCTTCAGCTTCAGATGTTTTTCCACGTGCGCGTCGGTGAAAACGATGGCGGCGTTTATCCACAGTTCAAAACCGGCGCGTGTTTTTAAAAAATTTTTCAGCCAGATAACATTATTGAGGGTCTGCCGAACGAAATCCTTTTCCGGAGGCTGCCCGTTCCGGCGCAGTTCGTCGTCTTGCCGGGTGATCCAGCCGGAATGCGATTTGGTCTCAATCAAAAAAATGGCGCCGTCCCCCCGGAATACCAGGTGGTCAATGTTGCCCCGGCCGGTATTGACGTCATGTTGCACCGCATAATTACCAGTCAGACCGTCCAGCAAAGCGCCAATTTTTTCCTCCGCCACGGCTCCCTGGCCGGCGCGCTGCTCATGCACAAAAGTTTATCCATCTCCGGCCCGCCGATGCGCTCGGCCGCTTTCATGATTAAGAATGAGACACACAGCAGGAGCAGTCCGCCGGTTTGAACCATCGAGGTGCGGTTTCCCGGAAAATAAAGGACGGCGAGGGCACTAACGATAAAAATCAGGCCAATGGCTGATAACCCAACGATTTTTCTGAGGGTGTGCCACCTTGCTTCAAGCTGGCGCGTGCTCTTGCCGGCCAGGTCCACCGAAACGTCCTGCGGCGGCATGCCTTGCTCCAAGCAAGACATATTCCAGATTCGGCATTTTACCAATAATGATGGACGAGCGGCTTGATGTCCGTGTCGTAAACGGCGCCGATCTTTTTCATCGTGGCCTTGGACAACGGCTTCAGATCGGAAGCCGCGATGTTTTCCGCAACTTGCGCCGGCCGTTTGGCGCCGGGAATGGCGCAGGTCACGGCGGAAAATTCGAGAATCCAGCGCAAGGCCAGTTGGGCCAGGGTCGCGTTCTTTGGCGCCAACGGTTTCAATTCCTCCACCACGCGCAGGCCGGTCTCGAACTCCACGCCGGAAAAGGTTTCGCCGCGGTCAAACGCCTCGCCGTGACGGTTGAAATTGCGATGGTCTTCCTTTTCAAATTTGCTGTCGCGCGTGAATTTGCCCGACAACATCCCCGAGGCCAGCGGCACGCGCGCCAGGATCCCGACTTTGCGGCGTCGGGCTTCCGGAAAAAACAATTCACTCGGCCGCTGACGGAAAATATTGAAGATGATTTGCACCGTCTGCACACCGGGGAATTCGATGGCTTTGAGCGCCTCCTCCACCCTTTCCACGCTCACGCCATAATGGCGGATCTTGCCGGCCTTCACCAAATCATCGAGGATGCTGAAAACGTCCGGCCGGTAAAGAACTTCCGGATGCGGGCAGTGCAGTTGCAGCAGGTCAATCGTCCCGGTCTCCAGGTTCCTCAGACTGCGCTCAATCCAGGCCGTCAGATTTTCGCGGTTGTACCCTTCCGGGGTCTGCCGGGGCAAACGGCGTCCGGCCTTGGTGGCGATGTAAAATTTCTCTTTCCGTTCTTTCTTCAACTTCGCCAGCAGCCGTTCGCTGTGGCCGTCGCCATAGACATCCGCCGTGTCGAAGAAATTCACGCCGCCATCGAGCGCGGCGTGCAGGGCGGCGAGCGATTCCTGGTCATTCACGGTTCCCCACGTGCCGCCGATGGCCCACGCGCCAAAACTGATTTCCGAAACCTTCCAGCCGGTTCTTCCCAGTTCGCGATATTTCATGCGCGTAAGTTAAACAAGAACCCGCCGCGCGCAAGACAGCAAAGGAGCGGAGCGTTTTTGTTCCGCCCGCATCCTGACCTTCTCTCCGGGGAGAAGGGACAACATGGGTGCGTTTCCAGAAATTCCATTGTGTCTATGGCAATCGCCAGTTCCCCAACTGCGTCTGCCTGAAGGTTCGAATTTCGATATGGCGGACGGGAATTCTCCCTCTCCCGGGGGAGAGGGCCGGGGCGAGCGCGAGCGTTCACAACAAAATGGTTTTGAAATCCGTGTTCATCCCCGTTCTTCCGTGGTTGAATTTTCCCATCTTTGCGTCCGGGCGTCTTTGCGCTAGATTCACGTCATGCAACCGGAAAAGTTGACCCTCAAATCGCAGGAGGCGTTGCAGGAGGCACAACGCCTCGCCCGCGAATATTCACACCAGGAGATTGACGGCGAACATCTGGCGCTCGCGCTCATCAGCCAGAGCGAAAGTCTCATCCCCGATTTGCTCGAACGTATCGGCGTGCCGGTCGCCCGGCTCAAGCCGGACCTGGAAGCCGAACTGGCGCGCCGGCACAAAGTCCAGGGTGGGGAGCCTTATGCCGGCGCCGACCTGCGCAAGGCGCTCGACGCCGCGCAGTCCGAGGCCACCAAACTCAAGGACGATTACGTCAGCACCGAACATTTGCTGCTCGGCCTGCTGGACGGCGGCGGGTCGGCATTGAAAAAGATTTTCGCGAAGCACGGCCTCAAGCGCGATGCCGTGCTCAAGACGCTCGCCGAGCTGCGCGGCAACCAGCGCGTCACCGATGAAAATCCTGAAGCCAAATTCCAGGCGCTCGACAAATATGGCCGCGACCTCACCGCGCTCGCCAAACAAGGCAAGATTGACCCGGTCATTGGCCGCGACGAGGAAATCCGCCGCGTGATGCAGGTGTTGACGCGCCGGACGAAAAATAATCCGGTACTCATCGGGGAACCGGGTGTGGGCAAGACGGCGATTGCCGAAGGCCTGGCCCGGCGAATCGTGAGCGGCGACGTGCCGGAATCGCTCAAGAACAAGCGGCTGGTGGCGATGGATTTGAGCGCGATGATCGCCGGCGCCAAGTACCGCGGCGAATTCGAGGACCGGCTCAAGGCGTTTCTCAAAGAGATCGTCGCCAGTGAAGGCAAAATCATTCTGTTCATTGACGAATTACACACGCTGGTCGGCGCGGGTGCGGCGGAAGGCGCGACGGATGCGGCGAACATCATGAAACCGCAGCTTGCGCGCGGAGAACTGCGCTGCGTGGGCGCGACCACGCTCGATGAATATCGCAAGCACATCGAGAAGGACCCGGCATTGGAACGGCGGTTCCAGCCGGTGATGGTCGAGGAACCGTCGGTGGAAGCGACCATCGCGATTCTGCGCGGACTCAAGGAACGGTATGAAGTGCATCATGGCGTGCGCATCCAGGATTCCGCGCTCGTGGCGGCGGCGACGTTATCGCATCGCTACATTACCGACCGGTTTTTGCCGGACAAGGCGATTGATCTGGTGGATGAGGCGGCGTCGCGCATCAAGATGGAACTGGATTCCAAGCCAACGGAACTGGACCAGCTGGACCGCCAGATTTTGCAGTTGGAAATCGAAAGGACTTCGCTGGCAAAGGAGAAGGATTCTGCCAGCAAGGAAAGGTTAAAATTGCTCGATAAGGAATTGGCAAATTTGAAGGAGAAATCCAAGGCGCTCACCGCGCAGTGGCAGAATGAAAAGGCCGCCGTCAACGCTGTCAGCGTCGTGCAATCACAACTGGAACAGGCGAAGCTGGAACTGGAGCAGGCCCAGCGCAAAGGCGATTTGACAAAGTCGGCGGAGATTCAATACGGAAAAATTCCAGACCTGGAAAAGAAACTCGCGAAAATCGAAAAGCAATCCACCCAAGCCACGCGTACTTCCTTGTTGCGACAGGAAGTGACCGATCAGGACATTGGCAAAGTCGTCGCCGCGTGGACGCACATTCCGGTTTCGCGGATGCTGGAAGGTGAGCGCCAGAAGCTGGTGAAGATGGAGGAACGGCTGGCGCAGCGTGTCATCGGCCAGAAAGAGGCCATCAAGGCGGTGTCCGATGCCGTTCGTCGCGCCCGGAGCGGATTGCAGGATCCGAACCGGCCCATCGGCTCGTTCATTTTCCTCGGTCCGACCGGTGTGGGCAAGACCGAGACCGCCCGGGCACTGGCGGAATTTTTGTTCGACGACGAGAACGCCATGATTCGCATTGATATGAGCGAGTACATGGAGAAACACACCGTATCGCGGCTCATCGGCGCGCCGCCGGGCTACGTCGGTTACGAGGAAGGCGGGCAATTGAGCGAGGCGGTGCGGCGGCGGCCGTACTCGGTCGTGCTGTTCGACGAAATCGAGAAGGCGCATCACGACGTGTTCAACGTATTGTTGCAGGTGCTCGATGATGGCCGGTTGACGGACGGGCAGGGGCGGACGGTGGATTTCAAGAACACCATTGTCATCATGACCAGCAATATTGGATCGCAAAATATTCAGGAATACTTTGCGAAGGCTGAAGGCCGAAGGCTAAAGGCTGAAGGAAAATCAGAACTGGAAAAGGAAATCATGACGGAATTGAAGCGCCATTTCCGGCCGGAATTCCTGAATCGCGTGGATGACGTGATTATTTTCCAGAGCCTCGACGAGGAGGAACTGGCGAAGATTGTGGAGATTCAGTTGGATCGGCTGCAAAAGCGGCTGGCGCAGC
Organism: bacterium; assembly: GCA_021780375.1. Classification (GTDB taxonomy): domain Bacteria; phylum Verrucomicrobiota; class Verrucomicrobiia; order Limisphaerales; family UBA11358; genus UBA11358. The sequence continues at coordinate 39,607 of JAJXYT010000114.1, forward strand.
AAAATCTCACGCTGGACGTGGACGCGGCTGCGAAGAAGTTGCTGGCGAAGGAAGGCTACGACCCGCAGTTCGGTGCGCGCCCGTTGAAACGCGCCGTGCAGGAGCAATTGTTGAATCCCTTGGCTACGAAGCTGCTCGGCGGCGAGTTCAAACCGGGAGACAAAATCAAAGTCTCAGCCAGTGATGGTGAATTGGTATTCCAGCGGAAATAAATTACACCACGAAACACACGAACCACGCGAATTTAAATACGCTGAAGGCACAAAAGAAATCAACCCAGGGTTAGAGCGAAACGACTGAGCCGGCATTCAATTGAACGGAAAGCTTTTCTTTTCACACGCGGACAAATACTTTTTGGCCCGTGAAGGTCTGCGGCTATTGCGGTCGGGAGAACGAAGGCGCCAGCAATCACTGCCGTGAGTGCGGCACGGAATTCCCTGTTTTAATTCCTTCACAAAATCCCGAAGCGGAGGAATTGCTGTTGGTGTCCTCAGTTTTGGTAAACCTGGACCAGATTGATTGCGCTTTTGATTTCAGGGAGGGATTCTCCCGGCCCGATTGGAAACTCATCCGGCAGACGATCTCCGCAACGGTTGATTCCGGGAAAAGTCAGGAAGCTTGGGATGAAATTGTGATGCAATGGCTTGGCAGACTTCAAGGCGAGTTGGGCGGCGACTACCGATTGAGGAGGTCCCGGCATTTTGCCTTCCTCAGTCCGCTGGACAAGGATACATCCCGCCGCCTTTTGGATTTCGCCGAAGGTGCAATCTCAACCATCCGCGATTCCTTGGGCGAGGTGGCCTGGGGCAACTACAATGGCCTGCATGTCGTGATCGTGTTCGCCGAGGAGGATGATTACTACCAGTATATTGCCGACTTTTATCGGGACGGCAACCATCCCAAGAGTGCGGGTATCCATATCAATGTCGGCTATCCGCACATTGCCCTCACCTTTGATACGGAGTTGCGGGGCGGTGAAACCGTTGCCCATGAATTGGCGCATCATTGCCTTCACCATCTCTCCATCCCGCTTTGGTTGAACGAAGGTGTGGCCGTGGTCCTGCAAAAGGCGGTCGGGGGCTATTCGCCGCCTTCGTATATGGGAGAGGCATCATCGGTTTGGGGAACCATGAGCGGGTGGAAACCGCCGGTGGTGTGGGCCGAACTTTCGGAGAAACACCATCAATTCTGGAATGAAGAGGAAATTCAACATTTTTGGGCGGGCACTTCCTTCCATGAACCGGGCGATGCCGTTCAACTAAGCTACAGCCTCGCGGAAATTATGATGCACCTGCTGGCCAAAAATCGTGAGGGGTTTCTTGCTTTTATTCAAAATGCACGTCGCGATGATGCCGGACAAACCGCCGCTCTGGATTGTCTTGGCATCTGTTTGGGAGAAGCCGCGGGTACTTTCTTGGGTGAAGGCAACTGGCGCCCGCAACGGAAGGCTATCAAGGCCTGCTGGGAGGCCAAGCGCGCCGACAAGCAGGACCAGGAGTAAGGTGGGATTGGCGCATAAAATTAGACCGGATAAGAATAGTGCCAACGCCACTACGGCCATTTTTCCACTCTGCTTTCCCATTCACCCATTGAAATGACGCCTTCAGCTTTCGCCCGCGCTCTTGCTCCACCTGTTGCGGGATTGCTCGAAATTGCGGATGGGGTGAACACGAAGGCATAAATTGGTGGTTATTTACCTCCGGAAATTTGCTCGGCAATGGTATTCAATCTCGCGATAGTCGTTTTACCTGCCATTCGTCTTGAATTCAATGCGCGGAGCACGATACTCGGCGCATGAACCGCCGAAACTTCATCAAACTCGGTGTCGTTGGCGCCGGGGCGACCCTGGCCGGGATTGAGCCATCTCCGAGTGAGCCGGCCATGGTTCCAACTACAACCAAATCACCCAGCGTGGTCGCCATACCCATTGGTGTGGCACCGCTCGCGCAGGGCGACTTGGATCCGCTCTTCGACGACATGCGGACACGGGCCGGGGTGAACGCGCTGTTCACGTTCATCTACACCCACGAACCGCATCGCGCCGGTATAGTGTCCGAAGGTTCCCGCCCGGCTGATTTTCACGGCGGCAATTACGCGCGACCTCACATGCAGTTTTACAAGGATACACCGCTGACCCGGGCGGATATGACCGCACCGGAATTTGGCGGCGTGGATGTGCTGGAGCGCGTCATTCCGGTTGCCAGGAAGCACGGCATCCGCGTGTTTCCGTTCATTCTCGAAGACAATCAACTTCCCGCCGCTGTGCGAACGGATTGGGAAAAGCTCTACGAGGTGGACCATCACGGCCGGCGCACCACCGGTCATCCGGGCGGGCCGTGCTTCAACAATCCCGGCTACCGGAATTTCACGCTCGGCCTCGTCGAGGATTACGCGCGCTCCTACGACATCGGCGGCATGATGTGGGGTTCGGAACGGCAGAGCGGATTGCTCAACACGCTCGGTGTTTCCCAAAGCAGCGGACAGGATCCCGGCAAGACGACGTGCTTCTGCGAGTTTTGCCGGAAGAAAGGGCGCGACCGCGGCATTGACGTGGAACGCGCGCGACAGGGCTTCGATGCCATGGAAACATTTGTGCGCGACGGCCGGAACGGCCAGCGCCCACGGGACGGTTACTTCACCGCGTTCTGGCGGTTGCTGGTGCAATATCCGGAAGTGCTCGCCTGGGAAAATCTGTGGGTGACCAGCCGCCACGAACTTCAGGCGGCGATTTATCGCAAGGCCAAATCTGTCAATCCCACCCTGCAAGTCGGCTGGCATGTCTGGCAGAACGTGACGTTCAGCCCCTTCCAGCGCGCCGAGGAAAACCTCGCGGACCTGGCCGGCTGCTCCGATTTCATCCGGCCTGCGGTTTACAACAACGTCGCCGGCGGCCGGTTTGTGACGTTCGTCAGGGACGCGCGCCAATCCGTCTTTGGCGACTTGCCGCCCGAACTGACGCTCGACGTGCTTTACCGGCAGCTCAATTACCACGAGGCGCCTTTCGATCTGCTCCCGGTAATCGGATTCTCGGCGGATTACGTGGAACGCGAAACCCGTCGTGTGGTCGAGGCCGTGGCCAATCATCCGGTGCAAATCTGGCCGGGCGTGGACATTGATGTGCCGGTGGGCGTGGGCGAATCGCATTGCACGCCGGAGAGCGTGGCGCAGGCGGTGAAAGCCGCCTTCAAAGGCGGTGCGCAAGGCATTATCCTGTCGCGCAACTATACCGAGATGAAACCGGAGAACCTGTCAGGCGCCGGCAACGCCTTGCGCGAGTTGCGCATGATTTGATAACCAGCAATAATCAATCAGGCGTGATATTGTTCGTCGCTGACCTTTTCCATCCACTCAACCACTTTGCCGTCGAGCTGTTCCTGAATGGCGATGTGCGTCATGGCCGTGGCGGGCGCGGCGCCGTGCCAATGCTTCTCGCCCGGCGGGAACCAGACCACGTCGCCGGGCCGGATTTCTTCCATCGGGCCGCCCCAGCGCTGCGCGCGTCCGCAACCGGCAATCACCATAAGAGTTTGACCGAGCGGATGGGTGTGCCATGCGGTTCGAGCGCCGGGCTCGAACGTGACACTGGCGCCAGCCGCGCGCGCCGGAGCGTTTGCCTGGAACAGAGGGTCAATCCGTACCGTGCCTGTAAACCAATCGGCCGGTCCTTTGTTGGATGGCTGTGAGCCACTGCGTTTGATTTCCATATTTTTAATTCCTTTCACTTTTCTGCTGCTTAACCACGGCGGAACACGGATGAACACAGATGAACACAGATTGCCATTTTCCATCGGCTTAACGCCCGGTCATTTGCTCCAGCTTTTCGGGATATCGGGCGCCCTGCACCGTAATCTTTGCGGCGGCGCTTGCGATGTCACGGAGGTCGTCTGGTGTCAGTTCGACGGCCCCGGCCCCGATATTCTCGTCCAGGCGATGCAGCTTCGTGGTGCCGGGGATGGGAACAATCCAAGGCCTCTGAGCCAGCAGCCACGCCAACGCGATTTGAGCGGGTGTTGCCTTCTTTCGTTGGCCGATTTTAGCGAGCAGATCAATCAGCGCCTGGTTCGCCTTGAGCGCCTCCGGCGTGAAGCGCGGCAGCGTGCTGCGGAAGTCGGTGCTGTCGAACTTTGTATTTTCGTCAATCTTGCCCGTGAGAAAACCCTTGCCCAACGGGCTGTAGGGAACGAAGCCGATGCCGAGTTCTTCAAGCGTCGGGATCACTTCCTTCTCCGGCGTTCTCGTCCACAGCGAGTATTCGCTCTGGAGGGCCGCGAGCGGCTGAACGGCGTGGGCGCGACGGATGGTCTGCGCGCCGGCTTCGGACAGGCCAAAGTGTTTGACCTTGCCTTGCTGAATCAGCTCCTGCACCGCTCCCGCCACGTCTTCGATGGGCACGTTCGGGTCAACCCGATGTTGATAGAGCAAATCAATGGTCTCAACCTTGAGCCGTTTGAGCGAGCCTTCGACGGCCTGCTTGATGTGCCCGGGCCGGCTGTTCAGGCCTGCCGCACCGGGCCGCGTGTCACTGCCACTGAGGTCGAAGCCGAACTTGGTGGCGATCACCACTTTTCCGCGGAACGGCGCGAGGGCCTCGCCGACAAGTTCCTCGTTTATGAAGGGACCGTAAACTTCGGCGGTATCAAAAAATGCGACGTCGCGTTCGACGGCGGCGTGAAGCAGAGAGGTCATCTCCTGCTTGTCTTTGGGCGGGCCGTAGGAAAAGCTCATGCCCATGCAGCCCAGCCCGATGGCTGAAACTTCCAGATTGCTTTTTCCAAGTTTGCGCTTTTGCATAATTGAATCCTTTCTTTCCGTCCAATGTTGGAGGGAGCTAACATCCGGTCTCCGGCCGCCTTCTCCTCGGTCGGCCCGCCTGCGTCTGACTTCGGCGCGACGAGCGAGGAGAGGGTGAATTATTTTGAGGGACGTTTTCCCAGGGTAGTCGCTTCGCTCCGAACCTGGACTAATATCTTTCGCCTTGCAGGGCTTCGGCCAGACTTCGCGAGAATTAGTGAAATAGACTCGCTCGTTCCCGCTCGCCCGGCCCTCGCCGGCCTCTGGCTTTGCCAAATTCCTTTCGCCGTTTCCCAAACGGCTCAAGTCGTGTCCCGCGGCCTTACGGCGCGGGTTCCGCCAGCAATTTCTGGACGACGGCTTCGACGTGTTGTGGTTGCAGGCCGATCGCGCGGACAATTCCTTTACGGTCAATGATGGCGTAGGTGGGATAATAATGCACCGCCCAGGCTTTCTGGGACTTCAGCTCGGCGTCGCGGGCAGCCGGGTATTCAATGCCGTGTTCCTTGGCGTTGGCGGCAAAATTTTCCTGCCCGCGCTTGTTGGTGCAAACGCCGATGATCACCAGACCCTTGGACTGGTATTTTTTGAGCATCTCGTTGTTGTGGGGAATGGCCGCCATGCAAGGGCCGCACCAGGTCGCATAAAAATCCACGACGACGACTTTGCCATTGAGGCCGGCGGGCTTGACTTCGCCATTGATCCATCCGGTCACGTCCAGCGGCGGCATCGGCTTGCCCTCCAAGGCGGCGTGGTCGGTGCGTAGCTCCGATTTGTTGTCCCAAGTCCAACTGTCGGGAAATTCGCCGGCGAAAGCGGGCAGCAGGCTCCAAACGAGTGAACCAAAGGCGATGAGAAGTAATTTCTTGGCGCTCATGCTGGACGGATTATCACAACCGGCATGGGCTGACAACAGGGAATATTTCCGAGGGCGGAGATATTGAAGTCAATCGGCATCCGGGTTGAACGGTATTCATTCCTCGGTGCCGTTGACTGCACTCTGCATTCAAAGGACAAACGGCACGAGGGCCTTTACCTGCCTTTGATAGACCGGATATTGCTCAGGGGAATGCCAATCTGCCATTAGAAAATAACTGAATCCCAGCGGAATGCGATGCGCCAGGGCGGACGACAGGCTTTGCCTTTCGGCGATGGCCTTCACCCGCATCGCGCTGATGAGCCAATAGACGAGCAAGATGATCCAGCAACCGGGGATGATGAGGCCTGAAATGCTTGCCATGGCGAATCAACCCAGCCGTTTCAATACTTCCTGGCAGACGGCCACCGCTGATTGCGGCCGGCCCAGTGACCTGGCGGCTTTGGCCATTTCCACCAGCTTTTTTGAGCCGAGCAGTTGTTCGATACGATAGGGCAAATCCTCGACCCGGTTGACCTTGGCCGCGGCGCCGTGTTCGAGCAGGAAATCGCTGTTGGCGGCTTCCTGTCCGGGAATCGGGTTCAAAATAAACAGCGGTTTGCCCAGCGCCAGTGCCTCGGACGTGGTCAGCCCGCCGGGTTTGGTGAGGATGAGGTCAGCCACGGCCATCAGTTCATGCATGTTGGTTGAAAAGCCGAGCACGTGGGTCGGGTGCTTGCGGGTTTGCGCGGCGAGTTCGCGGCGCAACTCCTCGTTGCGGCCGGTGACCACGACGGTTTGCAACGGCTGCGGCGCCTTGTCCAATTCGGCGAGGATTTCCGCGACCGGCCCCATGCCGAAGCCGCCACTCAGCACGAGCAAGACCGGCTGGTCGTCACGCAAACCGAGGATTTGGCGGACGACCTGTGGGTCGGGCTTTGAGAGAAATTTCGCGGCGATGGGGATGCCGGTGGGCACAATCCCGCTCTGCGGGACGCCGCGTGCCACCAGCCGTGCCTTGGTTTCCTCGGCAGCGACACAGTACAAATCCACGCACGGATTCATCCACAACGCGTGCGCCTCGAAATCCGTCACGACACTGGCGACGAAGGGAGGTCCCCAAATGTCGGAAGGACGAGCTCTGTGAGTCCCCGTTTTCTCAATCGAATCCGGGCGTCGAGTAACTCCACCCTCCGAAGTTTTGATCAATTCCAGAGTTTCCAACGGCGCAAAGTGCGTGCAGAGCACGGCGTCAGGCTGGAATTGTTTCAGATAATCAGTGAATTTCTTGCGCGAGTTGCTCGGAAACAGACGGCTGAGTCTGCTCAGGCGCCGGGTGACCTTGAGATTGTCAGTTTTATCAAACAGCAGGCCCCACAGTTCGGGCGCGCGTTCGACCAATTGAACGTAGCCTTCGGCATAAACCTTTTTATGCAGTGGCGAGAAGAACTGGATGAGGTCAACCCGCTCGACGGTATCCGCCGGGCGCAGCGCGCGCCACGCTTCTTCCAGCGCGGCCGCGGCGGCGACGTGCCCGCCGCCCGCTGTGACGGTCGCAATCAGGATGCGCATGGAAATCGGCCCTGAGCTTGCCGGAGCGGGCGGAGGTTGAGAAGCAGAAATGTAATCCCGATCTCAATACCAGATGCACAGGCCGGCGCGGAAGGCGCGGCTGGTCTCGTCGTATTGACGCAAGGTCTGGCCGTAGCCGGTGAAGTATTGCAACTGGATGGACGGGTTGAAATGGGAGCGATAAGGCAGGTTGAAACGCAAAATGAACCACAGGCCGTCATGGCCGCCTTCGTCACCGATGCGGAAGCGGGTGGCAAACTGGATTTTTTCCCCGCTCCCGGGTTCGTTCCAGGTCAGGGCGCCGAGCAGGTCGGCGTACCCACGATAGTCCGGCAAATCCGGATTATTGCTGCCCAGGGAAAGGTAGTCCCAGACGCGCGGTTGGAAGGAGAGCTGGAAGTGGGCCGGCAGATCAAAAGTGACGGTTGGTTGCAGATAAACGGTGTTTAAACTGCGTTCCCCGATCCCGCCCTTGCCATTGGATTCATGCTCGTAGCCGCCTTGCAGGTCGAGCCGGAAGCGGTCTTTCTGAAAAATGTCAGGATAATAAAGAAACGCCGACGGTTTGTAGCTGGTATCGTAAAACGACGGGTCGCGCGAAATAAGGTCCCAGAAAGAGGTCTGGGTATAGGCAAAGTAGGTGTGGGCGAGGGGATCCCAGTCGCTGGTGAGATTAAAGAGTTTGTATTTCAGGCTGAACTGAAACTCGGCGGCGGGATATTGGCCCAGGAGGAAATAAATCGGTTCATAACCGTAAATGTGTTTGCCGATAAATTCCAGAAACGCTGATTGCGGCGCCGCGTTGGTGGTTGGCGCGGTTGAGGACGCCTGCCCGTTCGTGGAACTCCCGGAAGCAGCCGCCTGCGCCGGAGCGGAAACCGGGTTTGTCAAGACCAGGATCAACCACCCGACTCCAGTGCACCTTCCGGTGAACATTTTTGCCGGACGCAAATGACATTTCACGGCATGGCCATTCAACGAAGGGAGGAGAATTTTGTCAAGCGGGCAGAAATGTCAGTGTTGTCCTGATTCGAGCTGACGCCTGGGAACTTTAATCAATTCTTTCAGCGCCTGGTCACCCTTACGGTGGCCATGTCAATCGTGGAAACGCTGGTCATCTGCCTCCGGCAGGGCAGCGCGGTTGGCCGGCGCCGTCGCGCGGAACCGGACTTTGTGTTCAATATTCTTGGTTTTCATGGCGGGGCAGCGTTATGTTTGGGAAAATGGTCCGTCAAATCGGGTTTGGTGACGATTGGCGGTGATTTGATCACGTGAGCCTGACTGAATACATCCTGCTGGCGGCCAGTTCGCTGTTCGTGATTGTGGACCCGCTGGCGACGGCGCCGGCGTTTCTGGCGATGACGCCCAACAACACGCCGGAGCAGCGTTTGCGCACGGCGCGGCTGGCCTGTGGCACCGCGGCGGTGGTGTTGCTGGCGTTTTCCGTCGCCGGGAAAGTCATCTTCAAGATTTTCGGCATCACCATGCCGGCGTTTCAAATCGCCGCGAGCATCGTGCTGCTCATTATCGCGCTGGACATGTTGCGCGTGCAGCGGTCGCGGGTGCAGGAAACGCGCGAGGAAAAGCAGGCCGGCACGGAAAAGGACGACATCGCCATCACACCGCTGGCCATTCCGATGCTGGCCGGGCCGGGCGCCATTTCCACGACGGTGCTGCTCCAGAATGAGGCACGCGATGTCCCGCAACATATCGCGCTGTACGGCTGCATCGTCGCGGTGGCAGCGGTGAGTTATCTGATTTTCCGGCTGGCGGTGCGCGGCGCACGCTGGCTGAACCCGATTGCCATGAGTATTGCCGTCCGGGTCATGGGCCTGCTGCTGGCGGCAGTGGCCATTCAGTTCATGCTGAATGGCATCAAAGCTTTTCACGCGGAATTGATCTTGCCGGTCATCAGGTAATCCGCCTTTGTGATCGGCACGAGGTTGAAACCTTCACGTTTCAACTCCTCCACCAGCAAACGGCCCGGCTCGGCATCTTCGGGACCGGGCTGGGGCCGAAGCGTCAGGGCAATCTTGTCCGCCCGCGTCGGCGAAAATTACGGTTCGTGCCAGGCGCCGACCAGGGGATGATGGGTGGCGCAACCTGGCATTAAAATGACCAGGGTTGGCATCAACCCGAGCAGTGCGGGAAGCCGGCGGAGTTTCATCGCGAAGCTGTCTTTACGTGAACGGTAAATGATTGGCAATTGCTTTCACCTGGTTCCGCGGCGGAAAATTTCCTTCGCGGTGGGCGATTCGATTGAACTTTCCCGAGCGTGAGCTGTCAGAACCTGTGGCGTTGGTGGAGCTGGCGGCCGGGGCAGGGGAATGGTTTTGTTTTTTTTTGCGGAGGGAAAAAAACGGCGGCACAAGTTATGCGGTTCTCGCCAACGTGTTCGACAATGAAGCGACGAAGTGCCGGGGTGAAAGGTAAAGGGAGCATAAAGTCATTTCAGGAGATGGCTGACGGCGTTCCGCAAGTTGTACAGTTGACGTTGACGTTATGGGAAAAAAATCGCACCTGGCCAGGGTTATAGTGTATCAAAATCTTGGTTTTCTGACGGTGATTGTGCTTTGCTACCTCGAAGAACTGCTCAAGTTGCCGTCGTTGATCTTCTCCGGCCACCCTTTTGCCTTTGTTTATAGCCGGTCCACGCTGGAGATGCTGCTTTTTCTGGCGGTCTGGCTGTTGGTGAACAAGTCCACGCGCCGGTTGCTGAAGCGAGTCCGGCAGTTGGAAGATTTCCTGCGTGTGTGCGCCTGGTGCCGGCGCATCGATTACAAGGGAGAATGGATGCCGCTGGAGGATTTCATGGAACAGGGTTTTGATACGCCGACCACGCATGGCATTTGTCCGGATTGTTTGCGTGAGAAAAAAGAAGCGCTGGCGCGGGCCAGAATCGCGCGGCAGGCCGAACCCGTGACCAGTTGACCCGGCCGTTGGGAGCCGATTTTCAGTTTGTCAGCGGAGGTGGTCCACTTGAATTTTGTCGGGTTCGTCCACGCCCAGTTGAAGCAGGGCGGCATTCGCGTAGAGTTCCGGGTTGGGCTTGAATCCCGGCGCTTGAATCCGGAGGCGTTCGCGGTCGAGTTCGCGGATGGCGAGGGTATCGAGGGCCACCGGGTCCCGGCTGAACCACAGCTGATTCAATACGGTTGAATATTGCAGCAATCCTTTCGCACCCCCGGCGTACTGGCCAATCAGCGCGTCGGTGATATTGAGCGCGACGCGGTCGCCGAGGGCCGGCAGGGCGTAAATTTCCGGGACGGCGACGGCCAGCCGTCCCGGGTCATCCTGAAAACGCAGGATGTTGTCCACGCTGCCCATCGCCAGGCCGTACAGGTGGCCGCAAGTGCCGGCCGCATCCTGATTCAGCAGCGGCGCGATGCTGATTATTTTGGTGATTTGACGGCTGACCAGCTTGGAGACAAAGGATTTTTTGCCAACGTCCGCCCCTTTCTTCCCGAATTCAAAATCGCCCCAGACGAGCTGGCCAATGATGGGCGTGTCGGGCAGGTAGAAGTTGGTCGGGTCGTAACCGGCCTGTGCGCTGCCGGCGGCCGTCACACCCAACCGGGCCGCGAGTTTGAAAAATCCCGCGGCGCGCAAATCGTCGGCTTCCCGGTCCCAGATGATGACATGGTTTGGCGGCAGCCCGGCGGCGAGCAGTCCGTGAATCACCGCCGCGACCACGGCGGGGCGGGTGCCGTTGATGGGGCCGGCGGCGGAAAAAACTTTGATGCCGACGACATCCTGCGTCGAAACCAGGCTGCGCCAGGCTTCGGCAACCGTCGGTTTGCCGGTAAAATTGGTGAGGCCGCGGCTGACCATGTCCTGGACGACAGCGGTGTTCGGCTGGTATTGGTAGGTGGCGTTGGGGTTTTCGACGATCAGAACGCGGGCGCGCGCGCCGCCGGACTGGCGCAACGACAAATCGTCGGCTCGAACCTGCGGGCAGGCAAACCAGAGGGCGCCTATCGCCATCAGCCGATAAAGCGCGTGCATGAATTTGACCGGTGCGTTTCTTGACACGTCAAGGCGTGGATGCTACCACCAGCGCCGATGCTGGCCACAAAAAACACAAGCCGGTGCGGCGTAATCGCCTTTCTGATGCTGGCCATCTTTCTGGCCGGCTGCGGACCACCGGGGCCGCGCGCGCTGCTGAAAGGCGAAAAACTTCTCAGTAAAAGTGATTATTCCGGCGCGGTGGCGGCGTTGAAAACGGCGACGTCGCTGATGTCCACCAACGCGCAGGCATGGAATTATCTGGGGGTCGCCTGTCAACACGCCGGCCAGCCTGCGGACGCGGCCCTGGCGTATCAACGGGCTCTGACCCTGGACCGCGATTTGGTGGAGGCACATTACAATCTGGGCTGTTTGTGGCTGGAACAAAACAAGCCCGAGGTCGCGAAGACCGAGTTTACCGCTTATGTGCTCCGCCGCGGCAAGGATCCGGAGGGCTGGACCAAATTAGGCATAGCCCAGTTGCGCCTGCGCGATCTCACGGCGGCGGAGAAAAGCTTCAGTACGGCGCTGGCCATAGACTCAAACGCCGCCGGGGCGCTGAACGGCCTTGGCCTTGCCCAGATGCAGCGGGGCCGTCCGCGCGACGCGTCACAGTATTTTGCCGCCGCCCTACGGGCACAACCCGACTATGCGCCGGCGCGGTTGAATCTGGCGACGGTGGCCCGGCAGTATTTGCGCGACAACGCGCTGGCGCTGCAAAATTACCGCGCGTATCTCGCGTTGACCCCGCATCAGGCGGATTGGGAGCAAGTGAAGGCCATTGCCGATAATCTGGAACAGGCGATGACTGGTGCGGCCAATCCTCCGAGGTCAAACCGCCCGGTGGCTTCCGTTCCGCGGCGATCTTCGCCAACCACCGGAACCCCGGCCCGCGCCCGCTCCAATCCCAATTCCTCAAATGAATCGGAACCGGCCGCTGTCCGAACTCAGCCGGCACCTGTTCGCGTAGAGACGCCGGGTCCACTTGCCTCCGCCGAAGCGCCCCAGAAACAAACCAGCGGGCGGCCCGGCGTTTTGCACCAGATCAATCCCCTGAACTGGTTTCGCAACGCGTCGCCGGAGCCAAAAACAGCGCCACTGGCTTCGTCGAATTCGAACAACAATCCGGTAAAGCCGGCGCCGGCGCCGGCCCCGAGCGCCAGCAACCTGACCGCGTTCGGTGCGGCCATGCACCCCCAGGCCAAACCGGTTCGCCTGATTCAGCCCGCGCCGCCATCGTTCCCGCGTTATCTCTATCTTTCGCCGTCCTCCCCCCGGCCGGGCAACCGGCCGGCGGCCAGCCGCGCCTTCGCGCGCGCGCAACAATTTGAGCAGAACAAGGAGTATCTGGACGCGCTCGACTCGTATCGCGAAGCGGCGCGGCTGGATCCAAGCTGGTTTGAGGCGCAATACAATTGCGGCGTGATGGCCTATCGCCTGGGCGATTTCAACGAGTCATTGCCTGCCTATGAGATGGCGCTGGCGATCCAGCCGGATTCCGTGGGCGCGCGTTATAATTTCGCCCTGGCACTGAAAGAAGCCGGTTATGTGACGGACGCGGTAAATGAATTGAAGAAAATTCTCGTGTCGAAACCGGATGACATCCGGGCGCACCTGGCGCTCGGCAATCTTTACGCGCAGCAATTGTATGATGTGCCGCAGGCGCGGGCGCAATATCTGAGAGTGCTGCAACTGGACCCGCGTAATGCGCAGGCGGCTGATATCCAATTCTGGCTTTCATCGAATCCGCCCTGAGCATGGAACGGATTCTGCTGGAAGAAGCGGCTGAAACCTTGATTTTAGCCCTATGTTTGCCATTTCCATGCAATCGGTTGCGTCAAACAGCCTGCACCTGAGCTGGTTTGACGCGGTGATGGTGATTGTGCTGGTGTTTGGCCTCTTCCGCGGCCGCAAAAACGGCATGTCGAAAGAGATTTTGCCGCTGTTCCAATGGCTGGCCATCATCTTCGTCAGCGGATTGTTCTACTCCCCGGTGGCCCAGTGGCTCGTCAATGTGACGCACCTGGATCTGTTGACCGGCAATATTTTGGGGTATGCGATTCTGGCGCTGGTCGTTTTTTTGATTTTTTCGATGCTCAAACGCCCTTTGGGGTTGAAGTTGTTTGGCAGCAACTTGTTCGGCAGTGCCGAGTACTACCTGGGCACGCCGTCCGGCATGGTGCGGTACGCCTGCGTTTTGCTGTTCGCGTTGTCCTTTCTGAATGCGCGCCATTTCACCACGGCGCAAATCGCGGCGGATAACAAATACCAGGAGCGCTGGTATGGGGCGCATTTCTTCCCCGGTTGGTACACCGTGCAGAATCAGGTTTTCGAAAAGTCCTTTACCGGGCCTTACGTTAGAAAGTATCTTGCCGTGTTGCTGATTGACCCCGCCGTGGCGGGCGGTGGTCCCGTGGCCTCGGATGGACCGGCCCAGTGACCGGCTGCGGGGGCGGGCAGCGACAAACGCTGAACCAGCATGGCCGGCACCATTTCTCCCGCGATCCTTGAACGCATTCGCGCCGCCAGTGACATTGTGGATGTCATTGGCTCGTACCTGCCATTGAAAAAGGCCGGAGCGAATTTCGTCGCACTCTGCCCGTTTCACAAGGAAAAGACCCCCAGCTTCAATGTCAATCCGCACCGTCAGATTTTCCACTGTTTCGGCTGCCACAAGGGCGGCGACGTGTTCACCTTCGTCAAGGAATACGAAAACATCGGTTTTGTGGACGCCGTGCGCCGGCTGGCCGACCGCGCGAAAATTCCGCTCGAATTCGACCAAAGCCCGGGCGAACAGCAATCCCGCCATCTCAAGGACCAGTTGCTCCAGATTCACGAGCAGATCGCGCAACGCTGGCAGAATTGCCTGCTCAATGAAGCCGCCGGCCGGGTCGCCCGCGATTATCTGGCCAAACGCGGGGTCTCACCGGAAGCCGTGAAGTTGTTCCGGCTCGGCGCCGCGCCCGATTTGTGGGACGACACCGTCAACTGGGCCAAAAGCAAGGACTACGAACTGCCGTTGGTCGAGAAAGCCGGACTCATTATTCAGAAGTCAGATGGCGGAAGTCAGAAGGCGGAAGCCGAAAGTGCGAAATCCGACCTCCGACCTCCGGCCGCTGACCTCCGGCGTTACTACGATCGATTTCGCGGGCGGCTCATTTTCCCGATTGGCGACGAGCAGGGCCGGGTGATTGGTTTCAGCGGCCGGGTCTTGTCCGGTGACGAAAAAACCGCCAAATACGTCAACTCGCCGGAGACCCCGATTTTTACCAAGAGCCGGGTGTTCTTCGGCCTCGACAAATCCAAACGCGCGATTCTGGACGCCGGCTTCGCAATTATTTGCGAGGGACAACTCGATTTGATCGCCTGTTTTACCGCCGGCGTGCAAAACATCGTCGCGCCGCAAGGCACGGCCTTTACCGACCAGCACGCGCGCATTCTCAAGCGATACGGGGACGAGGTGGTGCTCTGTTTTGATTCGGACGAAGCCGGCCAGAATGCCGCCGTGCGGTCGCTCGATCATTTGCTCGCGTCCGGCCTGGCCGTGCGCGTCGCCGTCGTGCCCGCGCCGCATGATCCGGACAGTTTTATCAAAGCCAACGGCGGCGAGGCCTTCCGCAAACTCGTCGAAAACGCCGAAGGATTTTTTGATTATTTGCTGAATCGTCTTTGCGCACAGAATGACGTGAACAGCGACAGGGGCCGGAACATCGTTTTGCGCGACATGGCGGAGGCGGTTCACAAAACCGGCAATACCGTGCTGATCGACACCTATGCGCAAAAGACCGCGCTGCGCCTCGGTGTTTCGCCGGAGTCTGTGCGCACGGAATTCGCAAAAGCCCGGAGGTCGGAGGTCGGAGGTCAGAGGTCTGAAAACGAAGATTCAATGACAAATGAACCGGAACCCGAAGTGTCACGTCCGTCCAATCATGAATTTCATCTGCTCAAACTGCTGTTGTTGCACGATGAATTGGTGGCCTGGGCGGCATTGCATTTGGACGTGAGTTGGATGGTGCATCCACTCGTCCGGCAAATCGTCACCCAACGGCTCGCCGCGCAGACGAATGAAACCTGGAAGAGCCTCGCCGCCTTTTTGGATGAATGTGAAACGCCGGAGATGCGGGGTCTTATCACTGAAGCTGTCGCCGAAGACCGTAAAATTCCCAGTCCTGAACAGCAACTGGCCGACGTGACGGTGAAATTGCGCAATCAATTTCTGGACCGGCAGATTGCCGCTTTGACTCAAAAAGCCGGCCAGCCGGGAGTTTCCGATGCCGAAAAAGTTGAATTCCTGCGCGAACAACAAAAACTGCGTGAACAGAAGCGTGCGCCGCTTAAATGAAGTGATGGAGAAAGCGGAGCCGAACTGGCGGCGGGTTGGTGTGGGTGGCGGTCGCTGGGCAGGGGATGGCCGATGAATTTGAATCAAGCCACACACGCCAACCCGCCGCCAGTTCCGCCTCACGATTTCTGGATTCGCGCCGACTGAAACACCGTCTGTGAATCGAAACCCGTAATCCGCCGGGCCGCCTCACGATTTCTGGATTCGCGCCGACTGAAACATCTGGTGGCTACTTGCCAATTTATAACGTATCATTCCGCCTCACGATTTCTGGATTCGCGCCGACTGAAACTTTATCGTACCATCCAGGCAAATCAATTATCAGCCCGCCTCACGATTTCTGGATTCGCGCCGACTGAAACAGCAACCAGCAATTGATCACACTCAATTTCACCAATCCCGCCTCACGATTTCTGGATTCGCGCCGACTGAAACTCGGCGCGCCCTTCAACGAGATCAATAAACTTTACCCGCCTCACGATTTCTGGATTCGCGCCGACTGAAACAGCATTGAGTTCACCATGCTCTCCAACGGCGTCGACCGCCTCACGATTTCTGGATTCGCGCCGACTGAAACTCACCCCCATCGCCGGCCTGATTCTGCAACCCGAATTGCTGCTGCTCGCGAGCAGCAATGCGACTTGTGTCAACTACAGGGATTTGGTAACGGCAATTCATTCGGAAGCCGCTTAAATTCAGTCTTTTTTCAATGCGAGCGTCCTTGCGGGCGAGCGCCAGCACTTCCGCGCTCGCACCGCTCCGCCGCACACAGGCGCAGTCGTCGCGATTTCAAAAATCATGTCAACCCAATGGCGGAAGGTTGATGGTCGGTGGCCAATGGCCGGAGTTATTCAACGCCTTTCTGAAAAACTTGCAAGTCTGAAAGTCAAATAATCGTTACCCGTGAACGGACTTCGTAAGGCAAGCCCATCGCCTCAATAATCAGGCTCGCATCGCTGCTGCTTGGGCCAAGCGAGACAAACAAAACCTGGTCTTCTTCATGGTCAAGCAATGGCTGAAGCTCGGCCTTTAATTTTGCCAGGCGCAAATCGTCCAGCGGGCATTCAAAAACCGAGTATTGCAGCCGCACGCCGAAACCTTCCAGCGAGCGCGCCACTTTCCGCAACCGTTTGGGATCGCTGATGTCGTAGCTGACGAGGTAGCGAATCCGGCTCATGGGGCTTCGCCATAGCCAATATTCAATAGCCGATAGGCGATGTTCATGCCAATGACTGTTGCCATGCCAAAGTGAAATTTCAAATTTGGCTTTTTACGCATTGGCTATCGGCTATTTGCGATGGGCCATTCCTCTGGTTCGCTACGTGCGGCACGGGCTTCCGGCGAATTGTACATCGGATGGTCAGGTTTGAGATTCCGCAAAAAGCCGGTGCGAAAATCCCGTGCCTTGGCCGCGGCTGCCCGCCTCTCCTTCACCTCACCCGTCAAATGTCGTTTGCCTTGCACGGGCGAATTTTCAATGGACGCCGTCCAAGCCGTCAGTTGTTTGGCGCAAGACTCGGCCAGCGCCCGGATTTCCTGCAACTGCCGCATGATGGGTTTCAGCTTCGGCCGGTCCTTGACGACAGCCATCATCGAGCGCACCTCGCCTGCCGAACCGCGCGCAATGGCCAGGAACGCGTTCAGTTCATTTGTGGTTACACGCTCGAAACCCTCGGCGATGTTGTTCGATACCGACAACGCGGCCCGGTCGAGCTGGTTGCGGTAGCCGGGTGTGAGGGGCACATTCGGTTCTTCCAGCAAATCGAGTACCCGGTTATAAAGCCGCGCGGCCTCCTGCCAGACCGGCAGGTCTTCAAACTTCTGATATTTTGCCATTAGTCAGTTTCCTTTCTTGTTTTGGTTTGCGGTCAAAAATAGCCAATCGCCAATAGCCCATAGCCCAGTGTCCAAGCCAAGCTCGCTTCGCTCACAGAAGCCAATAACCAATTGCCAATGGCCCAACTCGATTTTCTCATTTTGGCTATTGATCATCTGCTATTGGCTATCCGCGCGCCGGCGCGCTATCGCGTCACGAACCCGTGGTAGGTCAAAGCCTCGCCACGCACAAACCGCCACAACTGCCGCGCCTGTACTTCCAGCATCCGGCGATACGGCATTTTGTAACTGAATTCCGGGTGGCTCACTTCCGTGTCCAGCCGCCGAAACCACGCTTCCCAAAATGGCCGCCGTCCTTTGTCGGTTAAAAACGTTCCATTCGCGCTTTTGATGAAATCTTCCGGACCAAGCTCGCCGCGATTGATGAGACTGATGGCCACGCTGTCGGCAATGAGCGGGCGGAATTCCTCCATCAAATCCAGCGCCAGGGCAGGGCGGCCATAGCGCGGCTGGTGCATGAAGCCAAGAAATGGGTCAAGCCCGACGGAGTAACAAACGCCGGTCAGTTCCTTTGCCAGCATGGAATAGCCAAGCGAAATCAGAGCATTGACCGGGTCGCGCGGCGGGCGGCGATTGCGCCCGCGCCAGTCGAATTTCCAGTCATCACGCTGTTTGAGCATCGTCTCGAATTGCTCGAAATAAATCGCCGCGGCGCTGCCTTCGATGCCCAGCAGCGCCGTGACGTCGCGTGCCAATTCCGTCGCGTCGCGGAAGCCCGCCATCAAACTGGTCACACGATCCGGCACGTCGCCGTTGCGCATGAGCATCACGCGCTGATTGTGAATTTTGGCGCGGATGATTTCGCGCGCGAGTTGCAGGCGCACGCCCGGCAATTCAAACAGCCGATACTGGCCGCGCCGTGCGTCCACGCCGCTGGCCGGCAAGCCGCCCAACATGCCAAGAAACCGCCCGGCGGGCGAAAAGTAGGCAACGTCAATGCCCAATTCGAGACACGTCGAGACTGCCTGTGCCGTCATCTGTACCGCTCCGTAGCAATAAATAGCGCGCACCTGCTGGCCGGGAATTTTGCGCGCGTCCTCGCCCTTGACGCTGACGATCAATTCATCCCCGCGCTGGCCGATTTGCGCGCCGGGTGTTTGCACCACCAACACTTCGCCGTCATCGCCAACGGGGCGAGGCGGTTGCAACGTGGGTTCTTTGCCCGTGGATTCAGCCGCGAAATCCAATGCCTCAAGAATTCGGTCGCGGACAGTGTCCTCGGATTGAGTAATGAAACCGAATTGCATCTGTCCATCGGCAGGTGGAGCCTTTCGCCGTTTTGACCACCAAAACGATTCGTTCGGAAGGCAAACCGGATAGGCGGAACAGCCGAGACAGCGCGGGTCGTTTTTCAGCGGCGGCGGGCAATGGCCGGAAGCTGCCAGTGCCTTGGCATCGATGATGGCCTGCCGCGTTTTCGTCAGCAATTCCTCGTTGATTTCCAGCGGCACGCGGCGCTTTTCAGCGGCATAGTAAATCACCGCGCCGGAAACCTTCACGCCATGCTCCTGCAAAAGCAGGGCATACGCGCCGACTTGAATTGACTCCGGTTCGCGTGCCTCGCGTTCGCCTTCACTGTTGCGTCGGGCCGATCCCTTTTTATAGTCCACGATTTCCGCGCCGTCTGGCCCGCCTTCCACCAAATCCATGACGCCGACGATGCCCAGCGATTCGCTTTCCAGCCGCAAGCTGCGGAGCTTTGCGCCTTCGGGAAGATTTTCGGAAAGCGCCTTGGCCTTTTCTTCTTCAAGGCGCGAAGGCGCGTCCACGTTCCGATGGACATGAGAACCGGCGACCGTGTCCGCGCTCTCCTGAAAAATGTTTTCAACCCACTGGAAATAAAACAGGCGCGGACAATAAACGTAATTGTTGAGCCGACGCGCCGGCATCACCGGCTGGCCCTCCATTCCGCCTTGAGTTTGCAGGCCCGCTTCGCTCATCCGCCTCCTTTGGCCGGCTTGGTCATTGGCGATTGGTCATCGGCCATCGCCGCGTCAGCGGCCCACCCGGCGTTGACTTGAATCGGCGCTTCGCTCATGGCGGTTACATGGGAACGTCATCGTCGCCACGTTCCGATTTCTGAATCCGGGTGCGGTTGATTTCCTCAACGCGCAGCCAATCCTTGCCCTCACGCCGCTCGTTGCCTTTGATCGTTCCCCAAAGGCCGCGCCCGCTGGCAAAATTCTGTTGGCCTGAAACTTCGGCCTTATCAAAGTCAGCCACGCCGCCAAGGTCGGCGTAGAAATTTGGTCTCGCTTCGGCCAGCAAATCTGCGCGGTGCCTGTCGTCCGGGATGATGATTTCCGGCGGCTTCGGTCCTTTCCAGCGCGCTTTCTCACGGATGTTATCCGCTCGGACAAGAAACTTGCCGCTCTTATTTTCGCTGCGGATGCGTAGATGAATTTCTCCGGTCTCGGGTGCGGCAATGGCGCGTAGGCCGAGATTGATCGCCGCATTGATGTCGGCTTGAAATGGGTTGCCACGCATGGGAACAAAAATAGGTCCGCCAGCCACGGGTGCCAGCAAGGTTCGCCATTTGGGTCGTTTCGGACGGTCTTTCAATAAATCTTCATTCACCTTTGCCAGCATTCCGAAGAGTTGCTGCACGCGCTGGCTTTCCCGTAGCTCCACTTTGCTTAACTTTTTGACACGTTCTGGATCAGCCAGTCGGTCGAGGTGTTTCTTCCAACGAAACTCCTTGGCATCCTCCGGCGTAAGTTCGATGGCGCGGAAACCAGCAACACTGGTTAGCGAACAAAATTTTGATGTGTCCGCTGGCCATTCCTCCAACACACGCAAACCATACGGCTCGCAAAGCTGAATGAGTTTGTCGCGCAAATGCCGCCGACACCATTTCATCAGCCGCGCATTCTCGCTGCGAGCCCGTCCTTGGGTCATCTCGTAGTATTTGAGATTTTCGATTATCACAAAGTCCACGGGTTCGCGTCCAAGTATGCGTTCATATTCACCGTGGATGTCATGTTTCTCCCGCTCCGCCGCGCTCGTCGTGTGCGGACGCAGGCGGACGCCCAACGCTTGGGCGAGGATGAGATGCGCGGTTTGGTTTACGCGTTGTTCCTTTAGTGCCTCCATCCGGTCTAGCAATTCGGGGCAAGGGTCCGGCAATTCTATGCCGCGTTTGCTGCGACCAAGGTTAGCTGGCTTGCCCGGTTCTTGGCGAAGGGCGCGGTTAAGGGACTGACATCGCTGGCGAAGAGAATCGAGTTGTTCAATCCGCTTCATCGAAAGGCCACGTTGCCCGGCGAGGAGTTTTGCCCGGTCATCTGTTCCGCGTCCGGTTTGTTGGAGAATATAATTCTGTGTGTCGTTTGGGCGCGGCACCCATTCCCACAGCCGTCCGCGCAATGGCTGGATGCGATCCGCGATGCGCACAAGTTCGCGCTTGATTATTTCGCGTTCAGATTTGATTTCTGCCTTGATACGTGTTGTAACAGCATCCCAAGCGTCCTTTTCCATCAGCGGTTTCACTTCGTTTAGCCAACCGCTGCGCTCGATCAATTCTTGCCCCCGGTCTTTTTCAGCTTTCGACTCCTCAGCCGTCCGCATTGCGATGGCCTCGGCGATTTGCTCTTTGATCCGTTTCCGACGTTTCTCGAAGACTATCCGCTTCTTTTCATCCGGCTCTTTGTAGGCGACGGAACTCCAGCTTTGCAGCCGCGCCAGCCGCGCTTGCGCACGGCGGAGCGCGTAAAGCAGCCGGTCGTTCAATTCTGGAAAGGAATAGCGGACGTTGTCAGCGCCGAGCAATTTGTCCGGCTGAAAGCCAAGTGCGGTGCAAATATCCCGTGATTCCTCCCATTCACCAGCCACCAGATTCCGCCCCCGCTCGCCGGAAAGTTCGTCCTGCGGTTTCGGATTCCCATCGCGGAAAACTTTGGCGTCTTCGCCGGGCAGCCGCAGCATTCCTATTGCGCGAACGGTGGCCCACCAGGTCTTGTCGTCCGCGATGCCAAGTTTGCGGCTGATGCCGGGCTTTGGCGGATTGCCTTGGGACGCTTCAATCAAGGCAAATGCGCCCGCGTCACGCTGCCCCAAATCTACAGCAAGACAGTGGAATGAGTCACCGCTCTCCCACCAAGGACGTGAACGGGCATTTGCATCTGGCGTGGACGGCCAACGAAGCCAGGAGGAATTCTTGAAATTTGGACCGAATTGATTGGCATCCCAGCGTGCCGCTTTGCCAAGTTGACGTGCCACGGAGTCGTCTTCAAGCGTGAGCGGAAAATTGAGCAGAATGCGCTGCTCACCCGATGCCGTTATTTCCGGCATCAACGCCACTGCTGTGCATTCAGCAAAAGTCGCCGGACGGAGTTTGCCCTTTTCTTTCTTCACCAATCCGGCTTTCAAATCAAGCGCTGCCATCATCGCCTGCTGCCATGCGGATTCCTTTCCCTCCATGTCGGATTTAAGCTGGTCGCGTAAGAGACGCGGTGCTCCAAAGTGGATTCGCACCCAGCGTGGTGTCCACTTGCCATCCACCTTGCCTGCGATTTCCGCATCCAGATAACTTTTGTCGTGGCAAAGCCGTTTCTTCTTGGTCAAGTCGCTCACGTCGGAAAAATAAAACTGCCGCCGCGAGTGGACGGCGTCGGCGGGCGTGAGCCGAATGGGGTCTTCGAGTCTTTTGATTTCTTCAATTAACTCACGTTCCTCGGTGAGAGCTTGAAGCGGGTCATCGCAAAAAGCCGCTCCTTCCGGCAGCTTCGCGGCTTTACGCCATTCCTGAAGCGTCGCCGAATCCGGCTCGCGCCAGATAATCCAATTTGTTTCTTCCACGAGTGCGTCGAACAAAACCGGACTGCCGATGATTTCTGCGTTCTCCTTCTTATAATCCGTCAAGAGTTGCCACAGTTCCTTGCGTGCCTCACCGCTGTAGCCTTGTCCCGGCTTCAATGCCTCGTTCCACAGTTTTCGCACATCCCGAAAACCACGAATCGTGCGCGGGTGTAGGCCATATTCAACTTCAACGCCTTCGGCCATCGCATATTCCTGTGCGAGGTCGGAACGCAGAAGTTCCTCAAGCCGTGCGATGCGGGGGTCGCCGGCAAGCATTGGCGAGCGGTGTTCGTCTTCACCGGCTGCGCCTCCACTCCACTTCTTTGTCTCTCCGCGCTGATATTTGTGCTGTGCCAATTTCAGGCTTCGTTCGTCCTCGCGCTCTTTGGCTTTGTCGTCAACTTGGTGGATTGCTTTTAATGCTTCTTTGAATGCCGCAACATCGAAATCCAACCACTGTGGCAAGCCAGAATCGCTGCCGCCCCATTGCGGCAGACTGGTGAATGATCGAAAGACATAACCTCTGCGTCCGCGCGCCAGTTCGATGGCGTCACCGCCCAAGCGTGTGAATCGAACTTCTGGTGCATCCGCCGTGCTTGGCTTTTCAGTTTTCGATGCTTCTTCCTTGGGAAAAGAGACCTTGAGCAATTCAGCAGTGAAAGCGCTTGGAAATTGCTTGAAGAGCATGAATGCCTCGACCCTGTCAGCTATTCCACGATTGTTTGCAGGAATTATCGGAAGAGAATCCGCCGCCATCGCTTTTATGCGTTGAGCGATGTCAGCCAGTTCCCTTTCGGCAGTCGCGTGCTTCGAGAGCAGGATAGAAACGCGGTTACTCATTTCGGTTTCCGCCTTTGTGCCAAAGGCTTGTTGGAAATGGACAACCGATTTCAAAAGGCGCTCGCGAGCGAGTTCGCCTTCAAATGGCTTCGCACCACGACTGAGGTTTACAACCCAGCCGAGTTCGGCCTGCTTGGAAAATGATTCTAACTGGGACTGGCTGGACAGATTGTGGAAATCGGTTTTGAGGCGAGCTTCTCCGCGTTCCCGTAAGTCAGCGGTTGCATCGAATGGAAAGCTGCCGGTGTATTTTGGGTTGCAAAAGCGGTCGAACATCCATCGCCCTTGATTCTTGATTGGATTGTCACCGTCGCAGACGAACAGCAATTCGGCGAAAGCCAAGTCTTGTCCTTCACTGTTGGTTTCACAACCCGCACGGGCAGCGGCCAAACATTCTTCCGGCGATACGTCGTTTTTGCCCGGACACAAGAACGGCGCGACCGAATCACCCAGCCCGCGTCGCCATGCCCCACGCCGCCGAAATTTTCCCCACACATAGAGCGGTTCTTCATTTCCCTCCTCCGGCTTGGTCGTCATCTTGTCCCGTAACTCACGTTGCTTGGCGCACGAATTCCCTGCCAGCGCCAACAGGCAGACGATGTAATAATTCACGGCGTCCTGAAACAATTCGTGGTGCTGCCAGAGGACATGAAGATCAAGTTCTTGGTTTTGGTCGTCGAGAACCTTGCTGACGCGGCCTTGGTAGATGCGATTCATAAATTGATTGCCTTTTGAGTCAGTGGGGGGATGGCATGAAAGCCAATTTCCCGCCGGGGTCTGGATTTGCGGACTTTGTCTTCGGCGATGAGGCGCTTGATGGCGTCAAAGACAACACGGAATTGCTCGTTGTATTTCTTTCCGAGGCTGTCAATCCGGCGCGCCAGGTCGCGATTGGAATCCATGAGCCGGCGCAACTGGACGAAGGTGCGCATGATGGCGATGTTGACCTGGACGGCGCGGGTGGAGCGCAGGACGCTGGAAAGCATGGCGACGCCCTGCTCGGTGAAGGCGTAGGGGAGATACTTACGATGCCGACCTCGTCCGGGTTTTAAAGTCACAGTTTGTGATCTTAAAGCAGAACTCGTCACAGGTTGTGATGAGTCGTCGGAGGGCGGAACGTTTAAGATGCCAGTCTGGCATCTTAAAGCAGCAGCTTCTTCACGGCTGATCTGAAACATGAAATCCTGGGGAAATCGTTCAATGTTGCGCTTCACCGCCCGATTGAGCGCCCCGGGTTCAACTCCGTAAAGGTTGGCGAGGTCATAATCCAAAATCACCTTTTCATGACGAATCCAATGAACTTTTGGCGCGATGGCCGAGGGGGAAAGCACCAGGGTCTTCGGAATTCCAACCTTGCTGACGCGGCCTTGGTAGATGCGGTTCATGGTTCAGTCGAGAGTTGGGAGTTGTTTGCCCGGAAGACTGATTGTTCTCATGCCCATTTTCCTGATTTCAGAAGCCGATGCTACGCCCCGGCGGCGGCATCAGCAATACCGCGTTTCAAACGGTTGAATGACAGGCGTCGTTTGAGGCCTCTGCAAAATTGGAGCGCCGAGCACCGTCCCGGCACGCGCGTGGATTTGCCCAACAAGCCGAGGCGGTGCTCGGCGCTCCGAACGCGGCGAAACAGATTCTGCCGCGGTCGCAATCAATTACGATCGCCGGGAATGGAAAAGGCGCCATCCGCTGCGGACGGCGCCTTGCTTGTCACTTGCTTGCCGTGCCGAAGTTTCTCAGCGAAGGCAGGTCACCCGTCACGTGTCACTCATTTAGCGCCCTGATCAATCCACGCGCGGAGCAGGCCGATCTGTTCCGGTGTGAGCGGCTTGATGCCGGCCCGGTTGTGCAATGGCGGCATCCAGTCATGGTGGTCCTTGGTGGCGTGCGAAACGGCGAGGATCATCTGACTTTTGGCGCTGTCGCCGGGGAGAATGACCTTGCCGTCCTTGCTGCCTTTCATCGCGCCGGCGAGGCTGTCCAGCTTCAGATGCGCCTTGGGTTTCTTGCCGCCGTGGCACTTGGTGCAGGAGTGATCGAAAATGGCTTTTATATTGCCTGCGTAGGTCACGCCGGTTTGGGTTGAAGCCGGCGGCAGTTCGGCGGCGTGGGCGGTCAGCGTGGAAACGGCAAAGGCCAGCCCCAACAACGTGGCCGACGTGGTAGTGAGTTTCAGCAAGGTCATGGTTTTTATTATTTTCTTATGTTCCGGACAATTCGCCCTTAAGATGCTTCAAAGGCGGAAAAGGTTTCAATCAAAAAAGAATTTTTGCGCGGCCAACGGCGCAATTTCGCGCCATGTCATTTTTCTCCCTCGCTTCCCCATGAGAGAGAGGGAGTTAATGGCGGCATGGAGTTATGCTCACGGCCGGCTTGCGGACGGGCCGGTCCTGGGCTAACCCTTTCGCGTGGAACGCGATGAATTCACCGATGCTGCGCTCGTGGTGTTGGGCCATGGCACGGAACAAAATGCCGATTCCGCCGCGCCGGTTTATCAGCAGGCGGCCGAGTTGCGCCGCCGGAAAGTCTTCGCCGCCGTTCATGAGGCCTTCTGGAAACAGGAACCAGCCATCCAGAACGTCCTGGCAAACCTTTCCGCTTCCCGCGTGTTCATCGCGCCACTCTTCATCAGCGAGGGCTATTTCGCCAGCGAAGTGATTCCCCGCGAACTGGGCTTTGAGATTCAAAATTCAAAGTTCAAAATTCAAAATGTGACAGGGAGCGGTCGGGAACTTTATTATTGTTCGCCCGTCGGTTCGCATGACCGCATGACCGGCGTGATTCTGTCACGCGCCCGGGAAATCGTGGAAAAATTTCCCTTCCCGCGCGCGCCCAAACCGGCGGAAATCACCTTGTTCATTGCCGGCCACGGCACGGAGAAAAACGAAAATTCGCGCCAGCCGGTTGACCGGCAGGTGGAATTGATCCGCGCGCTGGATCTTTACGGCGGCGTTCACGCGATTTTCCTTGAAGAAAGTCCGCGCATTCCCGAATGCTATCGGCTCGCGCCGACGAAAAACCTGGTGGTGGCGCCCTTTTTTATCAGCGACGGTTTGCACACGCGGGAAGACATTCCGGTGTTGCTGGGCGAGGCGCGGGCGGTCGTGCGGCAGCGGCTGGCCGCCGGACAGCCGACGTGGCGCAATCCGACGGAAAAAAACGGCAAATTGGTCTGGTACACGCCGGCCATCGGCAGCGAACCGCATCTGGCGGACGTGATTCTGGAACGGGTGCGCGAGGCGGCTGCGGGAGGGCCGGGCGCCGTCCCGGCTGGTTGAATTCAATCTTGAAACGCGCCGGGGCGATGCCCGGCGCTCCGTGAAATCTATGCAACAACTGCGGATTGGAATTTTAGGCACGGCCCGGATTGGCCGTCAAAACTGGAAGGCCATCTTCAATTCCGGCAATGCCGTGGTTACGGCGGTTGCCAGCCGCGACGCGGAACGTGGCCGCGACTACATCCGCAAACTCCAGGAAGAGTTTCCGTTTGCCGCCACGCCGGCGGCATGCGGCAGTTATGAACAACTGCTTGCCGCGCCGAACGTGGACGCCGTTTACATTCCGCTCCCGACCGGGCTGCGCAAGGAATGGGTTTTGCGCGCGGCGGCGGCGGGCAAGCATGTCGTTTGTGAAAAGCCCTGCGGTGTGAGTGCGGCCGACGTTCAGGAAATGACGGACGCCTGCCGCCAGCACCGCGTGCAATTCATGGACGGCGTCATGTTTATGCACAATCCGCGATTGGCGCGGGTTCGCGAAATTCTGGACGATGGCAAAAGCGTCGGTCCGATGCGGCGGCTCGCGTCGGCGTTCAGTTTCCTGGGTTCGGGCGGATTTTCCGACAGCAACATCCGCGTGGATGGGCGGCTGGAGCCGACCGGTTGCCTTGGGGATCTGGGCTGGTATTGCATCCGGTTCACGCTTTGGGCGTTGAACTGGCAACTGCCGCACACCGTCACGGGCCGGATCCTCACACAATCCGAACCGACTGGCGGTCGTAAGCCGGCGCCCACTGACTTCTCCGCCGAGCTGGTTTTTGACGGCGGCGTTTCGGCCACCTTTTACTGTTCATTCCTCGCCGCCCTGCAACAATGGGTTTTTGTCAGCGGCCGGGATGGCTGGTTGCGAATGCCGGATTTCGTCCATCCCTTCAATGGCTATGAACCAGCCTTTGAAGTCAACCGGATGGAGATGGGCGTGCCAACGGGTGCGCCCACGCCGGCGCCGGGTTCCGACCTGGCCGACCTTGGCCACGCCACCGCGCAGAACACCGTCATGTTCCGCAATTTCGCCAGCCAGATCTTTTCCGGTAAATTGAACGAAGATTGGCCGAGGTGGGCACTGCAAACACAACGGGTACTGGATGCGTGTTTTGAGTCGGCGCAACGCAGCCAGCCTGTCAAGCTGCAGCCGGCGGGCTCAGTTAAATAAGTGATTGGTTTCATGAGTGATTTGTGACGGCGCAGAAACTCATTTAACTCATTTAACCGATTACGAGCCACCTGTCACCGCGCATTTCCATCTTCCATCTGCCCTCTTCCATCCGCTATCTTCAGCGCGTGCGGTTTCGCAAAATCACCATCATCGGCGTCGGGTTGCTCGGCGGTTCCATCGGACTGGCCGTGAAACGCCGGAAACTCGTATCGCCCGGCGGCGTGGCCGGCTTCGTGCGCCGCGTCGCCAGCCTGAAGGACTGCGAGCAGGCGGGGGCCGTGGACTTT
>JAJXYT010000056.1 GCA_021780375.1 bacterium
GGTCGGCGGACTCGGTGGCATCACCCACTTCCATGCCGTTGTAAAAAAGCGGCACGCCGTCAAGAGTCAACATCAACACCTGGGCCGCCAGCGCGCCTTCCACACCGTAACGCACCACCGCCCGGACTTCCTCGTGGTTGTCGGTAAAGCGCAGGTGCAACGCGCCCTTGGGGAACCGCTGGTATTCCAATTGCCATTCATCCTTAATGTAATTGGCAGGCAGTCCGCTGCAAATCACATTGTTCAGCATGCTGATCATGCCCCAGGAGGAATCCAGGTCGAAAGCTTTGGAAAGCAGAGCCGGGTTGTTGCCGGCGTCGGCAAGAATGATGACTTGAGGATTGATCTTCTCCAGTTCGGCCCGGGCCGCCTCCCAAAAATCAAGCGGCACATTGGGCGCCACATCGCAACGAAACCCGTCCACGCCGAAGTCCCCCAGCCAGTATTTCATCATGTTAATCATGTAACGCCGGACATCGGGATTCGCGTAATTCAGCCCGGCCACATCCGTCCAGGCGGGGTCGGGCGGGATAATCGCGCCATTGGTCCCGTGCAAATAAAATTCCGGATGCGCCATGAGCACGCTATCCCAGGAGGTCTGACCCGCCACCACGTCCATGACCACTTTCATGTCGCGCTTGTGGGCTTCGGCGATCAACCGCTTGAAATCGTTGGTGGTGCCATAATCGGGGTTGATGGCATAAAAGTCGCGCACGGCAAAAGGACTTCCGATGGAGCCTTTCTTCATCTTTTCGCCCGTCGGATGGATCGGCATGAGCCAGAGCACGTCCACCCCCAGGTCCTTCAATTCATCCAACCGGGCGGTAATGGCATTGAGATTCCCTTCCGCGGAGAAGTTGCGCGGAAAGATTTCATAGACCACCGCGCTCCGAAGCCAGTCGGGCGATTTGCGGGTGGTTAAATTGGACGGGTTCGCCCTGGAAACAACGCAAGCATTCATGGCCAGCCAGCCCACGAGAGCCGTGGCCAGCAGGTATCGCGATTTCGGTTGAATTCGGTTCATGGCATTTGAGATTTTGGGTTGACGCTCTGACGCATATTGCCGGTTTGCGTTTCCCAGTATAGGCAATGGATGGTCCTCAACTCAATGAACAACTGCAGAGGAGGCAACGCATGAATATGCGGGTAAAACCGTGGAGTTTCTCCCGTTTCCTTCCAGGTTTGAATCAATGCGGAAATCATTTCATGTCGCCCCGTTTCCCCGCGGTGAACCCCGCGGCCGGCCAACAGCTTGATTTGCATTGACCTCGGGCGAATTTCATAGAAATCTCCCGCAACATTTGAATCGCCAGCTTTGTCAGCATGATTGATGCTTCCCCACAACCCATGGTTTTGCCGTGTCTGGCCGTGGTGATCCCGGTGTATAATGAAGCTCCGACCGTCGCGCACGTGGTCAAAACGGTGCTGGCCCAGCCGCCGGTGCGGGAATTAATTGTGGTGGATGACGGGTCGAATGACGGCACCTGGGCGGCCTTGCAGCCGCTGGCCAGGGCGGATGGGCGCATCAAACTTTTCCGGCATGAGATAAACCAGGGCAAAGGCGCCGCGTTGCGAACCGGCTTTGCCCAGGCCACCGCGCCGCTGGTGGTGGTCCAGGATGCCGACCTCGAATACGATCCGGCTGAGTATTCGCTGCTGATTAATCCCATCCTCGCCGGCAAGGCCGATGTCGTTTTCGGGTCGAGATTCACGGGTTCCAGCGCCCATCGTGTGCTTTATTTCTGGCATTCGCTCGGCAACCGGATTCTGACCACCTGTTCCAACATGGCCACCAATCTGAACCTGACCGACATGGAAGCGGGCTTCAAAGCCTTTCGCCGGGAGGTCATCCAGAACATCCGGATTCAGGAGAGCCGTTTTGGTTTTGAGCCGGAGATTGTTGCCAAAGTCAGCCGTTTGCAGGTGCGGATTTACGAGGTGGCGATCTCTTATTACGGACGGACTTATGCCGAAGGGAAAAAAGTGGGATGGCAGGACGGGGTCAGCGCCTTGCGTTGCATTGTGAAATATAATCTTTTCGCCGGCGCCTGAGATCCCATCCATAATTTACTCCGTTTTCCAGCGCGCGCTGTGGTCGGGAAACGGCGCGCGGCCCGCCACGGCGGACCTGGGGCCGGCGACGGGAAGGGATAGCCCGCGCAACTCCGGAAAGCGTTCCACGTCCCGCGCCAGAATCACCGCGAGGTCATCGTAATAAATCACCGACCAGCCGGGCCGATGCGCCAACGCGGCCGTACCCGCCAGATTCGCCGGCAGCAGGGCGAGATCGGCCTGGTCCACGTCGAGCACTTTTTCGTCAAACGGCTCGTGGTTGTAAAATTTCCAATGGGCGTCGATTAATTCGCGCGGGTAACATGTATCCAGCCGGCCATCAATGGAGGGCGGGCAGCCCGGGGTGCGAAAGATTTGCATCTCGCCCCAATCGAAAAAGGCCAGGGTCCGCCCGTGCAGTTGGTGTTCCCGCAAAAAGTCAACGGCGCCGACGGGATATTGAGAGCGCGGCACCTCCATCGTCAGGGGATGTTCCTTGTGCAGCGTGAAGGTGGCGAGGCCGATGCCGGCGGAAATCACGGCCAGCAGAACGGTGGCAGTTTTTTGAAAACCCTCTCCCCGGCCGAGCGCTTCCAGATGTTCCAAATGCCGCCGGAATCTGGCGAGGGCGCTGGCCAGATGCGGTGGCGCCAACGCCAGCGCCACCAGACAGAAGAGCGGTGTGTTTCTTATGGCGCGAAGGCCCAGCAGAGCGAACGCGCCGCACACGGCCAGCTCCCACCACGCCCGTTTCTGTTTCGTGAAGACCCAACCAAAGGCAACCAATGCCAGCACGATAAAAAATGCCGCATGGTTCCAATTCAGCGGCGTGGGATTCCATTCCGCGATTTGCGGGCGCAGCCAAAGGACGCTGCCAATCAGCCAGCGGATCAATCCCACCCCCCACGGATTACAGAGCAGGGCGGCGCCGGCGGCAATAACCGCCAGCCACAAACTCAGGATGGTCTTCCCTCCGGACGGGTCAGGTCCGGTGGCTGTCAGCCGGCCCGGGACTTTCCGGATTTTGTCCCAAACCAGTTGCAGCGTGGTGCTTCCCGCCGCCAGACCCAGCAGTCCAAATCCCGCCAGGACCCCGCCGTGAGTATTGATCCAGACCAGGAACAAAACCGGCAGACCCAATGTCCAAAGCCGCTTTCCGGAATGAATCTGTTGCAACAGCAGCAACTCCAGGGACATGAAAAGGGCCGTAAAAATCTGTGGACGGGCGGCGAAGCCATAAGAAATTTCCACCACGGCCAGCGCCGCAAATCCCCACGCGACGAATCGGGCCGGCCAGGACAGGCTTTGCGCCCCGAGCCGCAGGCACACGGCAAAGGCCGCCAGACCGACCGCCATTTTCAGGAGTAAAATTCCCGAACCGCCCCAGGCCGTATAAAACAGCGCCAGGATGATTTCCGCCACCCATTCGTGATTGATCCAGGGCTGGCCGTTGGCGGTCCAGGAATAAATGTCCACCTTCGGGAGGGAGTGGTGTTGCAGCATGTGCTGGCCGAAAACGACGTGTCCCCATAAATCCGGGTCCACCGTGTTTTCTGAAAACTGAAAGACGGCCAGTAACAGGACGGCCGCGCAAAACCAGAGTTTCAAATTTCTCATCGCATGGATTCGAGCCGGCCAAGGGATAACAGTTTGCCTCTGAATTCGCAGCACTGAATTTTCTTTGCGGGATTGACAGCGGCACAGCGCTTTTCTACTTTCAACCGGCAAAGACACCCCGCTTTGCCCCGAATTCACGTTCGGGGATTTTTATTGCTGGCAGGATGGCGCGGTGGGGACACCGCGTCCTGCCGTGGGGAAATAATCTATGGCAAACACAATTCTGGTGGGCGCCCAGTGGGGCGACGAAGGCAAAGGCAAAATCATTGACGTAATGACCGAGAAAGCGGACATCGTCGTCCGCTACGCCGGCGGCAACAACGCCGGTCACACCGTCTTCATCGGAAAGAAGAAATACATCCTGCACCTGGTGCCTTCCGGCATCCTGCGGAAAGGCAAGCTGTGCGTCATCGGCAACGGCGTGGTCGTGGATCCGGTCAGCCTCGTCAAAGAAATTCAGGGACTGCGAAAACTCGGCGTCAAGGTCGGCCCCAACCTGGTGGTGAGCGAAACGGCGCATGTGGTCCTGCCCTATCATCGCGAACTGGATGCGCAGCGGGAAGTGCTCAAGGGCAAGAATAAAATCGGGACAACCAAACGCGGCATCGGCCCGGCCTATGGCGACAAGGCCGCGCGCGTCGGGTTGCGCATGATTGACCTGATTCACCCGGAACGAATGGAGAGCAAACTCCGTTGGCGCATCAGCGAAAACAACGAGGTGCTGCGCGCGCTGGGCGCGAAACCACTCTCGTTCAAAACGGTTCTCGCCGAATACCGGGTTGCCGGAAATTATTTGAAGCCGTTTGTCGCCAATACGGTCGTGCTGCTGCACGAGGCGATGCAGCGCGGCAACGATGTTTTGTTTGAAGGCGCGCAGGGGACATTTCTCGACATTGATCACGGCACCTATCCGTTCGTTACGTCGTCGAACACCACGGCGGGCGGCGCCTGCACAGGTTCCGGCGTGCCGCCGCACCGGATGGACCGCGTGGTGGGGGTGATGAAGGCCTACACAACGAGGGTGGGGGAAGGGCCGCTGCCGACGGAAAACGCGGAGATTTCCGATTTATTGCACGGGATGGGCCGCGAGTTCGGCGCGACCACCGGGCGGCCACGCCGGTGCGGCTGGTTTGATTCCGTCGCCACGCGCCACGCGACGATGGTCAACGGCATTGACGGTCTGGCAGTCACCAATCTCGACGGCCTCGACAGTGTGGAAACCATCAAGGTTTGCGTGGCCTATCGCCACGGCAAAGCCCGCTACGATTTCGTGCCCAACGATGCGCAAACACTGGCGGAATGCCAGCCGGTCTATGTGGAGTTTGAAGGCTGGCGCACGCCAACAGACAAGGCGCGTTCGTGGAAACAATTGCCGCCGAAGGCCCGGGCGTATTTAAAAGCGATTGCCGAGTTGAGCGACGCGAAATTGTTCATCGCCTCGGTTGGCCCGGCCCGCGAACAGACCATTTTTGTGTGAGAGATGCGGGTTGCGGGATGCAAGATGCACGATGGGATTCCAAGTCGGCGCATCATTGACAAACGAAGGTCATTATGAGCTATCGCACCTTGGAAGTCTGGCGGCTTGCGCGCGAAGCAAGCGTTGCCATTCATAAAATGACACTGACAAAGCTGCCCAAATTTGAGATGTATGAGGAGAGGAGTCAGATTCGCCGCTCTGCGAAATCGATTCGTGCGAACATTGTCGAAGGCTATGGGCGTCGCTGTTATAAACTGGAATTTATCAAACACCTGGTTTATGCCCACGCTTCATGTGATGAAACAACAGACCATTTGGAAACGCTTTTTGAGACTGGTTCGTTGGCGGACGAAACGCTTTACGGTCAGCTTTTAGCCAAACTTGATCTGCTCGGCCGAAAAATCAGCAGGTTTATTGACTCCGTCGAAGCCGGCCATCGCAGCCCGAAATAAACATCTCGCATCACGCATCTCGAATCCTGTATCCCGTCGCCATGAGTTCCGCTCCGCATTTAAGCGCCGAAGCCAAAGCCTCGTTGCCAAAGCACGTGGCCATCATCATGGACGGCAACGGGCGCTGGGCGAAACAGCGTGGCCTGCCGCGCATCGAAGGCCACCGGCAGGGCGCCGAATCCGCGCGCACCATCATCCGCGCTTCGGGCGAACTCGGCATCAAATATCTGACCCTCTACGCGTTTTCCGTCGAAAATTGGAACCGGCCCAAGGACGAGGTGGACGCGTTGATGAAATACCTGATCCATTATCTCAAGACCGAAACGCCGGAGCTGAACAAAAACAATGTGCGGCTCGAAGTGATCGGGCAGATCTGGCGCTTGCCGGAAAACGTCCAGGAGCATCTCAGGAAATCCATCCAGACCCTTTCCAAAAACAACGGCCTGACGCTCATCATGGCGCTGAGTTACGGGAGTCGGACCGAGATTGTGGATGCCGTCCGGCGCATTGCCGAGGAAACGAAGAAGGGAAAGCTCGAACCGGCCGACATCAATGAAAGTGTCATTTCCCAGCATCTCTGGACGCGGAACTTTCCCGATCCGGATTTGCTGATTCGCACCAGCGGCGAGATGCGCGTGAGCAATTTTCTGCTCTGGCAGATTTCCTATTCCGAACTGGTCATCACGCCGACCCTCTGGCCGGATTTCCGCAAACCGCAACTCTTTGAGGCGCTGGAGGAATACGCCCGCCGGCACCGGCGGTTCGGCGGGGTTTGAGGTTTGGGCGCTTATTCGCCGAGATGAGAAAGTTTCCCGTCAGCCAGCAGCGCTGGTTCCGAGTTTGGAAGCAATTCGATGATTTTCATCAAAGCGGCTCGTGCGGAGCTTTTATCCCGGCCAATTTGGAGGTGCCACTCGGCCAGTCTTTGAAATGCCAGGGCGATTTCTCCGGGTTGCCGGTGTTTTTGATGGGCGAGATCTTCGACCAGACTTTGTGCTGCCGGGAGATCGTGCAGGTCTGTAGCCTGGATTTCCGCCAGTAACATCTGACCTTCACAATCCGATGGAAACCTTTTAAGTTGTTCCTCGACGCGCGCTATCGCTTCATCGTATCTGCGTTCTGACCGCTTGAGTTTGGCAATGTAATAAAACGGATGAGCTTCCGGCGGCTCATTGCCTCCGTCAAAAATGGCGCCAAAATGGTTCCCAATCCTTGAAGCGACCAGGCAGGCCGGAATAAAAACGCCCACGCCGGACATGATCAGCAATTCAATTATTGCTCCGATAAGTCCTCGAATACCGCCGAAAGCCAAACCAAGCAGTAAAACCGGTGATGCCAGCAGCACTAACATTCCGATACAAATTCCGCGGACCAGTTTTCTGCCTCTTTGCGGCGGGCGAACTATGAAAAAAATGGCCACCCAAATTGAGGCGGTAAAGATAAACCCTCCGACATAATCTTTCAGGATGTCGCCCATTGCCAAATTCGAGTTGATCGGGAAAGTAGAACTCCCTTCTTCCTTGGCAAGCCCAATCCGATTGGGCGTTCGGTCTCCGCGATTTAACGGGATTTGACATCGCCGGTTAAATGGAGGCAGGCTGAAGCCTGTTGAACAAATCCGGGTTTATGCGCTGTTCCAAAACCAACCACTGGACGGTCTGGCTGGGGTTCCTGCTTTGCTCTGCCAGTCTGCCAGTGCTCGCGGATTCTGCCGAAGATCAGGCCAGACTGGCCGCCGCCAACACCGGTTTCGCCTTTGATCTGTTTCAGCAAATCGCTCACGAACAGCCGGACGCCAATGTTTTCATTTCCCCGTTCAGCGCCTCGACGGTTTTACAAATGCTCGATAACGGGGCGGTGGGCGCAACCAGACAGGAGTTGGAACAGGTTTTGCACACCGACAACTTCCCGGCGGGCGCGTTGAACGCCGCCTGCGCAAGTCTGAATCACTCTCTGAGTTCGCAGACCAATGCGACCCTGGAACTCGCCAACGCCATCTGGTACCAGCGGGGAATTCGATTGAAACCGGCATTTGTCTCCATCAACCGGGACTTTTACCAGGCGGAACTGGGCGCGGTTGATTTCGCCCGTCCGCAATCCGCGCAAACCATCAACCATTGGGCGGACCGGCGCACGCACGGGAAAATTCAGGACATTGTCCGATGGCCGTTTGATCCCGCGACCCGGGTGGTTCTGGCCAACGCCATTTATTTCAAAGGCAAGTGGGAGCGGCCCTTTGACAAGCAGGAGACCCGGTCGCACACTTTCCATCCGATCGGCGGCGGCGAAAAGGAGGTGCCGACGATGTGGCAGCACGGACATTTTGAATATCAGCAGGGTGAAGGCTTTCAGGCCGTGCGGCTGCCCTACGCGGGGAGGCGGTTGTGGATGGAGGTCTTTTTACCGGAAACCAATTCCAGCCTGGCGAAACTGCTGGCCCGTTTCAACGTCGCTTCGGAACGAAACAAAATGCTCGAAGGGTTCCTGGAACAGAACGGAACGCTCGCTTTGCCGCGGTTCAAACTCGAATACGACATCACGCTGAACGACCCGCTGCAGGCCCTGGGAATCAAACGCGCGTTTCACGGCGGGGATTTTTCCGCGATGTCCGATGAACCGCTGGAGGTCAGCGAGGTGAAGCAGAAGAGTTACGTGGAAGTGAATGAGGAAGGCACGGAAGCGGCGGCGGTGACGGTGGGGATTATGCGGGCGACGGCGGTCCTGCGGCCGCAAAAGCCATTTGAGATGATTGTGGACCGGCCGTTCTTTTTCGTCATCAAGGACAGCCAGACCGGGTCCGTGCTGTTTATGGGGGTGGTGTGCGATCCGGCGAAGTGAATGGTTTGGGGGTGCGCAACATTTCGGGAGGCACTGGCATCTTGTCGGCGAATTTTCCAGTGCCGGGACGCAAGGACGTTCAAGTTCCCTGTTTTTTGCGCCTTTTGCTCTTTGTGGTTAGATTAGCACCCGCACCCGTCCTCCAATTTGTAATATCACAGGGCCAAAAATGACATGTCACACTGTCCATCAGCTGGTAACGTTACCGGGCGTTTGTCACCAGCATTGGTGACATGACGGGTCGGGGATCGGGTGTATCCTGGTTTCAGATTTAGACACCAGTTCTCAGGTGTCACCGTGTGTAAGGCCGGACCCGTTGTCCGGCCTTTCTTTTTTCTCAGATCGGTTTTTTAACCACGAATTCTGCAATGCGGGACGGACGTGCGCGGGGCGCCACCGCCAAGGGAGCCGTTAATCATCATAGGGCTGTTTCATGGCATTTTGGACGCGCCGCAAGTCGGGCATTTCCTCGGGAGACACCGATTGAACCCAGCCGTGAAATATTTTTGGCGCCTTCCATTTCCAATGTTCCACGTGGCCGTCAACAAACGAAAGATTCGCACCTTGCAGATGCCGGTCGGATGGCATGTCCCACCATTGGTCTGACGGAAAGATTGAGCCGATGGGGGGATTGCCGAATTCCGCGTCTTCAATGGTGGCGGCGCTCTCATCAATGAAAACGAAAAGCTTGCTCGGGTCGGGCCGGCGGACGGCGGTGTATTTTGTCCAGGCCGGGATGAGCGGGAAATACAGGGCATCCGCTCCCGGGTCGCCGTTGATGGATTGACTCATATTGTAGCTGCGCCAGCGCAAATGCGGGTAGGGTTGTCCGCCGGCCGTTTGCAAAGTGGACCGGTCCGCCGGGCAATGATAAATGCCAAGCGAGCGATTGTATTGAAACAACAGGCCGTTGATGATGTTGGAGGGGTCGATTTCCGTGGCCGCATTCAGGTCCGGGAGCCAGGACAATCCGGTGCTGGCACTTGCGCCGGGATCGC
Source organism: bacterium (assembly GCA_021780375.1). GTDB lineage: Bacteria > Verrucomicrobiota > Verrucomicrobiia > Limisphaerales > UBA11358 > UBA11358. Next base: position 9,435 of record JAJXYT010000056.1, read on the forward strand.
CGGCAACCGCGATGGAATTGTTCGGCACGAAATAATCATGATTGTCGGTGACGTAAAGCTGGAGGCAGAGTTCAAGCTGATACAGGTTGTTCCGGCACGCGGTGCTTTGCGCATTCATTTTGGCCAGGCTCAATACCGGCAACAGCAGCGCGGCCAGGATGGCAATAATCGCGATCACTACCAACAGTTCAATCAAAGTGAACGCGTCGGCTAAATACCTTCCGCGACCATCGCCTGTCTTCTGCCGGTCCATGGCTATTGGAAGTAATGTATGTCCATCCGCTTCCCGTGCAACTGGTTTTCCGAACCTCACTCATTCCGCAACTCCAAATCTGGCGCAGAAATCCCGGAGCGCCGCGGACAGCGTTGATTTCAAAATGGCTTCGGGCAACAGAAATGATCTTTCGGTGATGATGATTTCGGCGTTGCCCGTCGTCAGCGCGAAACGCCCGGCCAGTTTCCCCATGACCTGGCCGGTGAAATCGCCCCGGAGGTCGCCGTTCGGCTGAAAGTCATAATGGCCGGTCACCTTGGGTTGTTCCGGGCCGGGATGGCAGAAATCCCCGGCCAGCTCATTGCCGTTGATCCGGACATCGTGCTCTGCGGCCAGGGCTTGAAGCTCGGCAAAAGTCGGCGGCTTTTCCAAGGCCTGCGTTATGGCGAGGTACATGGTTTAAAGATTGTCTTTTATGCGGTGTACGGCAAGGCGTTCCCGCGGCATCCATCCGCCATTTCACCGGTTGCAGGATTATGCGACGCCGTCCAACTGGCAATCGCTCAGCGGAAGTGACCTGGACCTCGGTTCCGGTGGACCGGTATTGATACCTCCGCATTACGTGGCTGGAATGGGCAAGGATGGCGACATGTACCTGGCCGATATCAACAACATGGGGGGTGTGGGAAACTTTACCCAAGTGTTCGCAGCTGAGACGCAAGGCGATGCGGTCGGCAAGTCGCCGGTTTACTGGCAGGGACCGGTCCTGCAATATATCTTCGCGCTGCACAGCAACAGCCCGACCAAAGCCTTTGAATTCACCGGCACGAACATTATCACCACGCCCCTGGGCACGTCGTCATTCACGCAGGACGATCGCTGCGGCGGGCTTTCACTTTCAGCCAATGGAACCGCCGATGGCGTTTTGTGGGAAATCGGCAGCGACAGCAATTTGCGGGCATATGACGCGGTTAATTTTCCCAAGTTGCTGTGGAGCGGGAGTGTGGGGACTTACGTGAAGATGACCTGCCCGACAATCGCAAATGGAAAGGTCTATGTGGGAACCGCCGGCACTTTGGGCGTCTGGGGATTGACCAACTACCTCTATATGCAGACCGGCGTTATCAATCCGGTGTTGACCTGGGCAACCGGAAGCCTGCTGGAGGCCACCAATCTGGCCGGACCGTGGGTCACAAACTCCGCCGTTTCACCCTACACAATGGCGCCGACAAACGCACAGATGTTCTATCGGCTCTCGCTCGGGAGCGGCCAGTGAGGGCGTCCAGCTGAACTTGCCAACTCTGCGAGTCGGATTCCTGCAGGCTTCCGTAAGGTGGGCGAGGCTGCTGACGGCCGGCTCGCGAGTACGCTCGCCCCACCGAATGTTGTAACTTGTACCGCCACCGCCTTTTCACTTGTCTTGGGGGTTCGCTCTGTTATTCAAATCGCAATGAACAATCCGTTTCGCCTCGGCATCCTCGGTTCCGGCACCGGTTCGAATTTTGTCGCGATTGCCGATGCGTGCGCGGCGGGGAAAATTCCGGCGCCGGTCGCGCTGGTCTTGAGCGATGTGGAAACAGCCGGAATTTTGAAGCACGCGCGGGAACGAAAGCTTCCGGCCCAATTCATTCCGCCGGGGAAATTCCGCACCAAACTCGATGAGGAAGCCGAGCGGACGTTTGTGGGCGCGTTGCAGGGAGCCAGGGTGGATCTGGTGGTGCTCGCGGGTTTCATGCGGGTGTTGAAGGGCGATTTTCTGCGCGCGTTTGCCGGGCGCATCGTGAACATCCATCCGTCGCTGTTGCCGTCGTTCCCGGGTCTGGAAGCGTGGAAACAGGCGCTGGATCACGGCGTGAAGGTGACGGGATGCACGGTCCATTTTGTGGACGCGGGTGTGGATGCCGGCCCCATCATCGGCCAGCAGACCGTGCCGGTGCTGGACAACGACACGCCCGACAGTTTGATTCAGCGAATCCACGGAGCGGAGCATGAGCTTTATCCCCGGTGCGTGGCCGCCATTGCGCGCCGGGACATTTCGGTTGTCGGCCGGCGGGTGATTTGGAAGAAATAATTAACCACGGATGGACCCGGATGGTCACGGATGATTTAGCCTTTCTGGTTCAGAGGGTTGTTATCTGTGTTCATCCGTGTTTATCCGTGGTTGAAAATGAATTCCAACAAGAAGAAAGTGGCTTTTCCGGACCGGGCTTGGCAGATTCATTGGGTAGGGACGCCGCGCTGCGGCGTCCGGTCGGCGCAGCGCGCCGGCCCTGCCGTTGAGAAATTTACATGAGCAAGAAAATACGATTTGGCCTGCCGAAAGGCAGTTTGCAGGACGCCACCATCCAAAAGATGGCCAAGGCGGGCTTCAATATTTCCGTCAGCAGCCGCTCTTACGTGCCGTACGTGGACGACGACGAACTGGAAATCCGGCTGATTCGCGCGCAGGAAATCAGCCGCTACGTCGAGCACGGCTACCTGGATTGCGGCATCACCGGCCGCGATTGGATAGTCGAGAACAGCTCCGACGTGCACGAGGTGGGCGAGTTTCTTTTCAGCAAGGCCACGCGTCAGCCGGCGCGCTGGGTGCTGGCCGTGCCGGAGAATTCAAAAATCAAATCGGTCAAGGATTTGAAGGGCAAACGCATTGCCACCGAGGTGGTCAATCTCACCAAAAAATATCTCCGCAAACATGGCGTGAAGGCGGACGTGGAATTTTCGTGGGGCGCGACGGAAGTCAAGGCCCACGAACTGGTGGACGCGATTGTGGAATTAACGGAGACCGGCTCATCGCTGCGCGCGAACAAGCTGCGCATTGTGGACACGTTGCTGGTCTCGACGCCGCGGTTGATTGCCAATCACACGGCGTGGAAGGACGTGTGGAAGCGAAAGAAGATTGAGACACTCGCGCTGTTGCTTAAGGGCGCGCTGGAAGCGGAGGCGAAGGTCGGTTTGAAGATGAACATCGCCGAGAAAAATCTGGTCAGCCTGCTGAAATCGCTGCCCGCGCTGCGCAACCCGACCATTTCCACCCTGAGCCAGAAAGGCTGGGTGGCGGTGGAGACGATCATTGACGAGCACGTCGTGCGCGAGTTGATTCCAAAACTCAAGGCCGCCGGCGCGGAAGGCATCATCGAGTATCCACTGAACAAGGTGGTTTATTGATTGTATTTCGGAGCAAATAAGATAAGCTTCAGGCGTGAAGCCGAAAGCAATCGTCGGTCTTCTTCTGGTTTGCCTGTTTGAGTTCGCTGCCTTGTCACAACCGGCGCCTCAGTTCATCCAGCTTACTTCGGCCCAATTATGGCAGCGGCTGGAGTTTTGCATCACCAATGTGCCCGCCGCCACCAATCCGTTCGACCCCGACCAGATCCGGCTCGACGCAACGTTCACGCTGCCTTCGGGAAAGACCATGACCGTCCCGGCGTTTTGGTTTCAGGATTATCAGCGGGGATTGTCGGACGGCTATGAATACCTCACCGCAGTCGGGTTGCCGCAATGGCGGCTGCGTTTTACACCGCCGGAATCCGGCGCCTACTCGGTCAGCCTGGCTATTCAGACCAACAATCAATCCGATGGCTCGCCGGTGGTCACAAATTTCAACGTACCGATTGGAACGCCACCGGCGGATTCCGGATACGTGCAGGTGGCGACCAACCGACAGTATTTTCAAACCAGCGACGGGCAGGCACTGCGGCTCATTGGCATGAACTGCGGATGGCCGGGCGGGCGCGGCACGTACGATTACGACGATTGGTTTCCTGCGATGCAGGCGGCGGGCATGAACTTCGGCCGCATCCTGACCACGCCCTGGTCGTTCGGCCTGGAAACCGATTCCAACTCGCTGAACCATTACCGGCTGGATCATGCCTGGCAACTGGACTATGTCTTTCAACAGGCCGAACAACACCATCTCCGGCTCGCGCTTTGCATCGAGTTTCATCTGATGCTGCAGCCGATTCCGGACATCTGGGGGCCGGATAATTACTGGCAGAGCAACCCCTACAACGCCACCAACGGCGGGCCATGCGCCAATCAGGACGCCTTTTTTACCAATACCGTTGCCCGGACAATTTTTGAGAAACGGTTGCGCTACCTGATTGCCCGGTACGGCTACAGCCCCGGTTTGATGTCCTGGGAATTCTTCAGTGAAGTGGACAACGAATACCAGTGGCTGAATCCGGCCGATGTGGCGGTCTGGCACGGTATCGTGGGCAACTGGATGCACACCAACGATGCGTTTGGGCATCTGGTAACGACCAGTCTCACCGGCGGCAGCGATCGTCCGGAAATCTGGACCTTGCCGCAACTCGATTACGCCAATTACCACTGCTACGGCGAAGCCTTTCCGGCCACGCGGCTTAATGCCGTGGCGCAGTCGTTTCACCAGAATTACCACAAGCCGGTGCTCATCGAAGAATATGGCACCAGCAGCCTGAGTTGGAACCGGACGAATGATCCTTATCTGCGCGGCTTTCGTCAGGGCCTCTGGGGCGGGGCGGTGGGCGGATCGGCCGGCACGGCCATGTCGTGGTGGTATGAAAATATTCATAACGAGAATGATTATCCGGTTTATTCAGCGCTCGGAAGGGTCCTGAATCGGACCGGCTGGGGGAATGGGATCTGGACAAACATTAATCTCCAAACCTCCGGCTCCCCGCCGACAACGGTTGGCGATCTGGTGCCAGGCGGTCAGCCGTTCAATGTGGTTCTGACGCCCGGCGGCGTCTGGGGTGTGCAGCCCACCGGACGGCTGGCGGTGCCGTCAACGCAATCGGCCGTGTATGCGGGTACCAGCTTGAACAGTTTTGTGCAAGGGGCGTGGCAGCCCACACTGCAGGCGCCCTTCGCGCTGAACGCGTGGTTTACGAACAGTGCCCGGCTGGTCCTCCATCTCAATTCGGTTTCCGTAAGTGCCAACCTGACGGTACGACTGGATGGGACCTCGATCTACACCACGAACCTTCCGAATATGGACGGCCTTAACCAGGTGAACAACGAATACAATCTGGATATTCCACTGAATATCCCGCCTGGCAAGCACCTGATTGAAATCACCAACACCGCCAACGGTTGGATTTATCTCGACTGGGTGCGGCTCGAACAGGTGTTGCCGTCAACGTATGCGGGCAACTGGCAGCCTGCGCCGGAGGCCATCGGTTTGCGCGGGCCGCGGGAATCCTTGCTTTATGTCGTGGCGCCGTGGGTGTCCTTCTCCGGCAGCTCTACCAACGCGGTTTTGCCCCTGCAACACGGACAGAGCTTGGTGCTGACCCATTGGCCGCCCGGGAAATATTTGGCCGACTGGTACGACCCGTTGACGGGCACGAACGCAGGCTCCACCCAGGCAGTCACGACCAATGGCAGCCTGACCCTTCCGTTGCCGGATTTTTCAGAGGACCTGGCGGGCGTCGTCCATCCACCGGCGACACTGGCGGCGTTGGGAATGGGGCCGGCCAGCACATTTCAATTCCGCCTCGACTCGGAAACCGGCGGGAATTACCTGATCCAGAAGTCATCTGACTTGTTGACCTGGCTGGACTTGGGATGGGTGAGCAATAGTACGGGAACACTTTCAATGTCCGATTCGGTCGCCGGAGCGGCCTCGCCCGCGTTCTACCGGGCGGTGCAAAGTTGGTAAACGCGGTTGTCGCCAGAGATTTGTTGACAAACCACCTCGGCAGAAGTACTCCATTGGCGCATGGGTTCACTCAAAAAACGCCGCAAGGCGAAAATTAACCGACACAAACGACGCAAGAAGCTGCGTTTGCATCGTCACAAGAAGCGCACCTGGCAGAAGTAGGTTTCCTTTTTGCCCGGAAATGGGTTTGCTGTTTAACCCATTTACGGATGAAAAAAGGCGGTTTCCTTTTTGCCCGGAAATGCGCCTGTCGTTTCGCGCATTTACGGATGCAAAAAGGCTGGCGGCGGTCGCGACTTCATTCACCCGTTTCAAGGCGTTTGCGTTTGCTCAAGCGCCCGGAAGGGTATTTATTTCAAGATTGGCGATGATTTTTGCCGATGAAACATCGTTTTGACAAACATTACACGCGCGACGAGGTGCGGGCGTTGCTGCCGCAAATCCGCAAATGGCTGGAGCGGCTTACGCAGTTGCGCCAGGCCCTGGAACGTCATGAAAAGCGCCTGGGCACGCTGATGAAACAGGGACATGACGCCGGCGGCCAGACCGTCAACGATCAGGTGCGCACGCTGGCGGACGTGCAGGAAATTCTCGCCGGGTTTCAGCGGCGTCAGATTTTCATCAAGGACCTCGAGCGCGGGCTGGTGGATTTCCCGGCCATCATCGGCGGCCGGGAGGTATTTCTCTGCTGGGAACAGGACGAAGACGACGTGGAATTCTGGCACGATCTCGAAAGCGGCTATGGCGGCCGCGAACGCCTGTAAGCCAAACAAATCGGGGCGCAACGGCAGGGTGGCCCCGCCGGGGGTGGTGAATTCAGGAAAGTGCCAATGGTCGCGTTGACGGAACAACGCACATTTCCTAATCTCCGTTCATGGCAAAGAAATCTGCTGCGCCAACACCCGGAGGGACGAGTTACACGAGTCCCCAATCAAAACCGCCCGCGGAAAAAGGCGTGACTGAGGTTTATGGCTTTGACTGACATCAATAGTTGTCGCCCAGCGCGCCAACTTCCTCAACTCATGCCTTCTTTGGGTCGTTAGGCAACATTCGCGCGACATGACATTCTCACCCATTTTGTTTGTTGGAGCGGCGATGTTCCTGTCGTCTTGCTGCACACCGCCAAAGGAAAATGTTCAGCAGGCAGTTCAGTCCGACTATACTCAGGCATATTGTTCGTTTCTCACGCTGAAGCCAGCAGACGCCGGTGATAGAGCCAAGACGCGAGAAATGCTCATGACGAGCGTTTTTCTAAGTTTGGACAACGTGCGATCATGCTGCGTCGAGGGCATGACATCACTGACGCCGAATGAGAGGCGGGATTGCTCGACTCTGGCGAGCCAGGTTTTGGATTATATGCTTCTTCACAAGGGCGATTGGGATTCGAGGCGTCTGGACGTGCAGGCCGGTCTGCGCGGGTTGCGCTATTTTCTGACGACACCGAAAGACGTTCATCGGCTCGATGACTTGACAGACTATTTAGCGGCGGCAGCGAAGAAGAAGTCGGAGCACCAGAAGCCATGATGCCTAACACCTATTAAGCCCGGATTGTCAACAGGCAAAAAAATAATACGCGGAAAAAGTTTTCCCTTTTCCGTTGGCAGACCTC
>JAJXYT010000053.1:0-8970 GCA_021780375.1 bacterium
CTACAGATCGATGATGGGTTCCTTACCTGTGGACCATTGGTTTTGCCACATATGGCTATAACTAAATGGCCAAACCTTGAATGTGATCGAAAAACGGGCATAAGCTTCGGCTTGAAATGTAATTTCGGCCTGCGGGTAATTAGATTCCCCTTCAAGGCCGATTTGTGCCATACCCCCACCTTCCCCATACACATCAACTCCACTAAACAAATCACCACCCGTCCCATCATCCAATCCAAACTTAAGTCCAAGTTCTACGTTAACATATCCACCACCTGACCAACTCCTTGTGCATGGGTGCCACATAATTGCTTCAGATCCACTTCCGGCAAATGTCAACTGCCCATATAAAAAAGGAAATCCAAATTCTTCAAATGGCCTAATTGTGGGACCTTCCCCTGAAGCTCCAAGCGAAAAAGCCACTCTCTTTTCAATAGCCGAATTACCTCTGCAACATACCTTGCAGGTTGTATATTCCCAACGAATCCAAGCTTCAGCCACCTTGGTTGAACGCTCCTCTCCAGGAATCCATTCTAGCAATTGACCAAGATTGAATTGAAATCTGTGACGTTCGCAATCAAACAGTCCAAGGAATTCGATCTGGTTGTCTGGATCATTTCCGACATAGTAATAAATGTTCTCACCACCTTGTTCACCTAACGGGTCTCTATTTAACCACCGCCCTGTTGATGGATCGTAAAACCGATACCCATAGTAAAGCAGGTCGGATTCATCATCCTGATATTTCGTGGAGAACCGGAAGGGATTGGCCGTGGCCATCGGCCCGGTTTGGCGGATGAGTTCACCGAAGGGGCCGTATTCGTAATTGGCCACAATGGAGCCATCCGCGGCGTTGACGAGGGCGGCCACATTTCCATTACCGTCATAGGCCACAAAACAATTCGTGGTTGTCGATCCCCCGTAGTAGCTCTCTTCCAGCAATCCTCCCACGCCGCCAGCGCCTTGTGGCGAACCGGACAGGTCATTGCCCCACATATAAGTTCGGATGGGCGTGTCATTCGGGCCAAGTTCAGCAATCAAGTCCCATCCGTCGTAGAGGAAAATGTTTGTGGAAACCGGTACACCAGCGAGCATCAGGATCTTCTCAATCCGTCGTCCCTCAGGGTCATATACAAAACTCAACTGATACTGCGGGCCCACATTCCTATTCACCTTCATCCCGGTGAGCCGGTTCTCCGCGTCCCAAGTATAGGCCCAGCGTCCGTCGTTAGTCAGGTTCCCATCGGCGTCATAGCCGAACTGCTCGGGTGTCTGCGGCACATATTTGTTGCCCGAAATTGAACCTTGTCCAGTCGCTGCCACCGTGACGTTTGTCCACAATGCCCCGGCGCTGTTGTCCAGTGGCAGTTCATCCCAGAAATATTCACCTTTGCGATAGGCCGTGTTGCCGTTGACTGTCACCGTATTGGTGGCAAAGCTCACTCCCAGGATGTCCAGATATCCGGGCACGTTCCGGCTGGTGTATTGATTCAAATCGTTCACAGTGTAATCGGCCACTCGTTGGTTCCAGCCATGCGGATCGCCGCCAGTCTTGGTTTGCGTCCGGTTGCCAATGGTGTCAAATGCGTAGTCAAATTGCTGTCCGGCAACTGGCGTCTCGTCGCTCCAGTATTTGTGGGCGCTGGTCAATTGACCCAGCGAATCATATTGGTAGAGCCAGTAGCTCCCGTCGGCCAGCGTGTCGCGCACCCGCTGATTGGCACTGTTGTAGCCGTAGCTGAATGAGACCACCGAGCCAGCCGGGGGCGTGGAGGCAACCGCCGTCAAGCGATTCAAATGGTCATATTGTTTGGTCGTCGTCATGCGGGTCATGCCGCTGTGCTCAAACGCAATCTGGCTCACCAGTGGAGAGTTGGCAAGGTAGGAATACGTGCCCGAGTTGCCATTGCCATCGCTAACGGTGGACAGGCGCGAGGCGTTGTCAAAGCCAAAGGATTGTTGGAGTAATGGAGTGGTGGAGTTCAGCGCCGTCAGTGCCGTGCGGCGCAAATCCGAATCGTAACCATTGGTGACGATATAAACGGGTCGGTTCCTAGTATTGTAGTATTTACAACCGGGCACGATGCGTTTCTCTTAAGTCATGGCCAGAAAGCTGCGAGTGCAGTAGCCGGGCGCTATTTACCATGTCATGAACTCCGATTGATGTCGCGAGCAGGTAGCGGGAATCGGTGCGAAGCGTTTGGCGAATATCCTGGGACTTCGCTCGGCGGATGGTTTCAGGTTCCGGCGTATATGGCCAAAGGATTGCCGAAACCCGTCGGGGCAGGGAACTGCGCCATGTTTGCATCTTTCGGCCTGTGGTTGGTCACCGCCGACCTGGATTCTTCAACGATCATCAAAAATATTTAAAGCGCCGGTGGCGCGACTGAAAACCGGCGTCATTCCACCGTCTCCCGCAAGACGGGTTCCGGCGCGACGAGTTGCGTAGATCGAGGTTGGGTTATATCACTTGTGGGCGCGTCCGACCTTGTAGCCTTTGCTGCCGCAACACGCGACGCAGGCGCAGGCGATGAGCGGAACGATGAACGCCACTTGCAGGTTCCAGACGTCCGCGATCAACCCCGGAATCGTGCGCAGGATGGAACCGTCCATCACGGCTTCACCAGCAGAGATTCAACTTATTTCGCGTCCAGCTTTTGCAGGGCAAAGGCATAAGCACCGATGGCAACGGCTTCGCTCGTGCCGAGGCGCGAAACCCCAACACCAATTCGTTGCAAGGCATCGTACTTTAGCTTGCGTTTCCCGCCCGGTACGGTGATGGTTCTGGTTTCTCCTTTGAGGAATAGTTTCAACCGGGCAGCGTCTTCAAGATTGAAAGCGGCTTCCGGCAGGCGGCGGAATTTGTTTCCATTCGGCGCGGTATAAGGGCTGTTCAACTCGTCCACGAGCGCCGGCAGAAAGAGTCGCCAGCCTTTGGCGACGCCGCCGCCGATCACGGCCAGGCCGTCAATCAGCGTCAGCGCGTTGCCCAGCGCGTCACCGACGACTTCGCCCAGACGCCGGTACGCTTCGACGGCCGCGGCGCGGTTGCCGGGCGCCTTGCCGAGCGCTATCTCCTCAATGCCGCGCGGGTCGGGTGTTGCTTCAACGGCAATGCCCGCCTTTTCGGCGTAGGCGCGGCGCACGGCACGAATACTGGCGCCTTCCTCGGCATTCATCTGCGGGTCGAGCTTGTTCCGCATGAGCCAGATTTGAGAGGCGTTTGAGTTGTCGCCGGCGAACAGTTCACCGTTGCGTGTGATGCCGCCACCGAAGCCGGTGCCGAGCGTGACGCCGAAAAGGTTTTTATAGCGTTTCGGACTGCCGGCCTTTTTCAGCAGGCCGTTGACGTAGGGGAGAAAACCGGCGATGGCTTCGCCGTAGACAAACAGTTCGCCGTCGTTGTTGATGAACACCGGGACGCGAAATGTTTCTTCCAGCATCGGGCCCAGCGCCACGCCGCCGCGGAATCCGGGCAGGTTGCCGAGGTCGCCGATGATGCCGGCCGGATAATCCGCCGGCCCGGGAAACGCGAAGCTGATGGCGACCGGCGGTTGGGGGCATTTTTTCTTAACCTCCGCAAAACCGGCGATGATGTTGGCGAGACATTTTTCGAGGTTGTCGCCGTTGGAAGGCATGGCGACGGTTCCGGTGACGGGCAGGTTGCCGCGCATGGCGGAGAAACGAAAATTCGTTCCGCCGGCGTCGAGAGTCATTACGATGCGTTTGTCTTTGTTGTAACTCATAATGATTGGTTTGTTGAATTACTGGATTTTGGGATTATTGGAGAGGCCTCGCCGCCATTCGCGAACCCGCCTGTCCAATAATCCATCCATCCTTTTGGTTCAGGCCTTTGCCGGCGCGGCAGACGCCGCCTTCTTGCCGCTCTTGAACGAAAGCAGAAGCAGATAGACGAAACAGCCGGCGGGCACAATGAAGGCCATGGCGGTCATGCCGTTATCCACCAGCTTGCCCATCAGCAACGGCACCAGCGCGCCGCCGGAAATGGCCATGCACATCAGGCCGCTCAATTCGTTGGCCCGTTCGGGCTTTTCCTCGACCGTGATGGAGAAGAGCATCGGCCAGATGTTGCCAAAACCCAGTCCAGCCGCGATGGCGCCGGCAACGGTGAGCACCTGATTGCCCGTAAGAATAAGCAGGACACCCACAAGCCCGAGCACCGCCGAGAGGCGGAAAAAGGTGTGGGGGCTGATTTTGACGCTCCCCGCCGCAATGCGGCTGACGGTCAAGGCGATGAGGAAAGCGGTCGGACCGAGATAATTTCCCCATTTATTCAGGATGCCCACGTTGTTCATTTGCTTTTCCAGCGAGCTGGTCATGCAAACTTCGGCGCCGACATAAAGGAAGATTCCAATAACCGCCAAAGCAAAAACCGGTTCCGTCAGCAGTTCCAGTGAAGAACCGATGCCAGGCGGTTTGTCCGGTTTGGTTTCTTCAACCTTCAAGCCGGCGACGCTGACAAACGCCAGAACCATCAGCACCAAATAAATCGGGAATGCCCCGCGCCACTCCCGCGCCGCGAGAAACGGGATCGCCATCACCAGGGCGAGCAACGCCGTGGAACCGAAGCTGCCAATACCCTTGATGCCTTGCGCCAGAGCCAAGTTGCGGCTGTAAGCACCCGCGGGGCTGACGTCACGCATAATGGGATTGCCCGCCACCTGCAAAAACGTGGTGCCGACACCCAGCAGAAAAATACAGGCCAACAACACTGGAAAAGTGGGGTCCATGAACGTCGGCACCGCCACAGCCACGGTATTCAACGCCAGACCGGCGAGCAGCAGTTTCTTTTTCCCAATGCGCGCCGCCAGCAAACCGCCGGGCACGCTCAAGGCCGCGAAGGCGATGAAAACGAAAAATGGCAGCAACTTGGCCAAGACGTTGCTGATCTGAAAATGCTCCTGCGCCGCCTTGCTCATTGGCCCCATGGCGTCCGCCACGCCCATGACCAGAAACGCCAGAAAGATCGGCAGTGTTTTTATTCTCATAGTTGGTCCTGTCTGTTCATTTTAGTTTGCAATTTTTCCAACACCGGGATGCGCTGATTCTAGCGTTGCGACAAATTCTGGCCAGCGGAAATATTGTATTCAAAACCTGCCCGCGCCGGAACAATTATCTTGCGCCGCTTTTTAGATAGTGTTTAATGACCCAAGCTCCATGGGCATTGGCCTTGACAGTGTATTCTGGATTACCCTCGTGAAACGGCACCGCCGCCGCCCACCTTCATTTTGGTTGGTTGCCTGGCGTGCCCATGAAAGGAAAACATGAACCGCCTGGTTCCCTGCCTGCTTCTGTCAATATCTTCCCTGGCCGCGCTTCACGCGGAACCTGCCTTCCAACATTTTATCACCGTCCGAGGCGACCGGTTGATGGACGGCGCCAGGCCGTTCCGCTTTATTTCGTTTAACATTCCCAACCTGCTGATCGTTGAGGACAACGTCCCGTTTGCCGAAACCAACCCATGGCGCCTGCCCGATGAATTCGAGCTTCAGGACGCCCTGGCGACGGCGCATCAAATGGGCGGAACCGTGGTGCGCACCTATTCCATCCCGGTCTGGCGGGGCAACGATCCGCCGGCGGAGTCTTCGTATGTCCTGGGAGTGGACCGGTACAATGAAAATGCCTTCCGCACGTTCGACCTCGCGCTCAAGCTGGCTAACGAGAACGGCGTCCGGCTCATCATCCCGCTGGTGAACAATTGGAAATGGCAGGGGGGCCGCGGCGAATATGCCGGCTTTCGTGGCAAAGCCGCGGACGACTTTTGGACCGACCCGCAACTCATTGCCGATTTCGAGAGGACCATCCGGTTTGTCCTGCTGCGGACGAACACGCTGACCGGAGTGCGTTATTGTGATGACAAGGCCATTCTCTGCTGGGAAACCGGCAACGAACTTTCAAGCCCTGCTTCCTGGACTCACGAAATCGCCCGTTACCTCAAGACCCTCGATCATCACCATCTGGTCATGGACGGCGTGAACGGCGGGCGGTTGCGTCCCGATTCCCTCACCGATCCGTACGTGGATATTGTGACGACACACCATTATCCCGGTTCAGGGACGAGCAAGACTTTTGCCGAACTCATCCGCGAAAATTGGGAGATGGCGAAAGGCAAGAAACCCTATGTGGTCGGCGAGTTCGGCTTTGTGAGCACGGCGGAGATGGCGGACGCCATGAAAACCATCATCAACACCGGCACGGCGGGTGGATTGCTCTGGAGCCTGCGTTTCCATGACCGGGATGGCGGCTTCTACTGGCACAGCGAGCCGTCGGGGGGCAACCTCTACAAGGCCTTTCACTGGCCCGGCTCGCCTGTCGGCGCCGGCTACGATGAAATCCAGCTCATGGCTTTGGTTCGCAGCAACGCTTTTGCTATTCGGGGGATGACTCCGCCGCCGATTCCGGCTCCGGCGCCGCCCAAATTGTTGCCGTTCACCGACCCCGGCGCGATTTCATGGCAAGGCTCGGTCGGCGCCACCACCTACAACGTCGAACGTGCGCCGAAGCGCAGCGGTCCTTGGACAGTGGTCGGGAACGGAATTGACGAAAGCGCGGTGCAATATTATCCGCTGTTTGCCGATGAGTCGGCGCCGAAGGGCGATTGGTTTTATCGCGTCATTGCAAAAAACGGATCGGGTGTCTCAAAGCCCTCCAATGTCGTTGGCCCGGTCACGGTCACGCACGACGTCCTGGTGGACAATCTGGCTGATTTCTCGAAAGTCCAGGCCCGGGAAGGCAACCTGGAGATCAAGACGCGCGATTGCCGCGAGGCGAAGGAAGACGTGGACCGCGCCGCCGGCAAAGCCGGGGACGCGCTGGTTTACAAACTTCCAACTGCGATCGAAAGTTTCCGGGTCTTCGCGTTCTTTCCCCATGATATCGCAGACCTGAAGTTTTCAATCTCCGATGATGGCCGGACTTACCGTGACGTCTCCGCCGGCAGGAATGAATATTTCAGTGGCGCCGGCGATTATAATTACTGGAAACCTGTGCTGTACCATGCTGAGAACGTGACGGGCGCTGGAAAATTTCTGAAAATTACGATGACCGGCGAAACTCAAATTGGCCGCGTGGAAATCACCCACGCCTTGGAGAAAAATTGACCATTGATTCTTGATGGATTCGACCAGACTGAAAACCTTTTCGCAGGGCATCCGTGAGCACTTGTTCAATCATCTCATGCCATTCTGGTGCGGACCGGCGCTGGACCACGAGCAGGGCGGCTGGATGGGCTGGTTGTCCAACGACCTCAAACCCGACCGCACGCAGCCCAAGGGGCTGATTGTCAACAGCCGCATCCTTTGGGCTTTCTCGGCCGTCCACCAGGCGCGGCCTGACAAACTTTTCCGACAAATGGCCGACCGGGCGTTTGATTATGTGATGAACCGGTTCTGGGACGCGCAACATGGCGGGGCGTTCTGGCGGCTGGACGACACCGGGCGCATCGTCCTGGATGATTCCAAGAAGACGTACGGCCAGGCGTTTTATATCTATGCCCTTTCGGAATATCACCGCGCCTTTGGTGTATTGCCCGCGCTGGCCCGCGCCCGGGAGCTGTTTGAACTGATTGAACGGCACACGCACGATGCCAGATTCGGCGGTTATCTGGAAGTGCGCCGCCGGGACTGGTCGGAGGCCGATGTCGACGCCCGGCTCAGCGACAAGGACATGAACGAGAAGAAGTCCATGAACAATCATCTTCACGTTCTGGAGGCCTATACCAACCTTTACCGGGTTTGGAAGGAGCCGCGTGTCGCCCAGCGTTTGCGCGAACTTATCCAGCTCTTCGAGGAGCGCATCCTGGATTCCCGTACGCAGCATTTAAACCATTTCTTCGACGAGGAATGGCGTGTGCGCTCCGATTCCTACACCTTCGGGCATGATGTTGAAAGCACCTGGCTGCTCTGCGAAGCTGCTGAAGTTTTGGGCGACGCCGGTTTGCTGCAGCAAGTGGAAAAGGTCGCGTTGCCGATGGCGGAGGTTGTGCTCAAGGAAGGAATTGATGCCGACGGCGCGCTGCGTTACGAGGGCAGGGGCGGAAAAATCATCGACGGCGGCAAGGAATGCTGGCCGCAGGCCGAGGCCGTCATTGGCTTTCTTAACGCCTGTCAAATCTCCCGCGATGAAAAATATCTCAACGCCGCGTTGCGTGTCTGGGATTTCACTGAAAAACATCTGGTGGACCGCGAGCATGGCGATTGGTTCTGGCGCATCACGCCGGAAGGCAAGGTGGACAGCACGCTGCCAAAGGTCAGCGAATGGAAAGGCCCCTATCACGCGTCCCGGATGTGTCTCGAGACGCTCCACCGGTTGCGTGCCATCGGTAACGCAACTTGACAGAGTCCCGAACTGGCGGGTTGGAAGCCGCCAGAACCCGCAGGCAGGATGCCTGCGCTACATTGCGCAGCCTTGCAGGCTGCGGGTTTGCGGGGCTTCCAGCCCCGTGTTCCGCCCAACGACTGCGTTTTTTCTCGAACCCCATCGTCCGTGGGGCCAACATGCCCTCATGCAAACCCAAGCCCTGTCATCTTTTCAAAGACAAAGTTCTTCGGTAACGGCGCTGACTCTGGCGTTATTGGTATTGCTTAAAGCCCCGTTCATCGGTTTTGCCGCTGAATCCTCCGGTGTTTTCAACGTGCTCGACTACGGCGCCAAAGGTGACGGCACCAATGACGACACGGCTGCCGTTCAAAAGGCCATTGACGCCTGTGCCGCCCGGGGCGGCGGTCAGGTGCTTCTGCCCGCCGGGACTTTCCTCACCGGTGCGCTCACGTTGCATAGCGGGATTGATTTCCATCTGGCCAACGGCTCGTTGCTCAAGGGGAGTGCCAATTGGCGCGATTACGGGCATCCCGGCGCCTTGTTGTTTGCGAAGGACGCCACCAACCTCACCGTCTCCGGCAACGGTGTTATTGACGGCAACGACCGGGCCGTGTGGCAACAACTGGCCAA
>JAJXYT010000053.1:8980-16885 GCA_021780375.1 bacterium
AAGACGAATTGGTGGCCGGAGTCCTTTACCGGCGACTGGTGGCCGTTTGACAAGCTGCCCGGCCAGCCGCAAACGCACGGCGGCCGGCCGATGATGATTATTTTCATCGGTTGCCGGCAGGTGCGGATGCATGATTTTACCTTGCGCCATGCGCCGAGCTGGACCGTGCACCTGGTCGGGTGCGAAGACGTGGCGATTGACGACATCAGCATTCACAATGCCTGGGACGTGGCCAACTGCGACGGCATTGACATTGATCATTCCCGCGATGTGCGGGTGGCCAACTGTGACATCAGCGCGGCCGACGACGGCATCGTGATCAAGGACACCCCGAACTTTGCCTCCTATGGCGGTTCCGCCCGCATCACAGTGACCGGCTGCGTGATCGAGTCGCGAAGCAGCGCGTTGAAGATTGATGAAATCTATACCCTGCCGGGTGCGAAGGACATTGTCTTTGCCGACTGTGTGGTGGCGCACAGCAACCGCGGGCTTTCCATCCAGAGCCTGGATGCGGGCAACATCGAGAATGTGCTGTTTGCCAACATCACCGTCGAAACCGGTTTTCAACCGCACAAATGGTGGGGCGCGGCCGAGCCGATTCATATCAGCCATTTTCCCCGCAACGCGAAAACCAAACTGGGCTACGTCCGCAACATCCGGTTCAGCAACATTCTTTGCCACGGTGAAAATGGCGTCTTCCTGATGGGCTGGACCAATTCGCCGCTGGAAAACATCGTGCTGGACAATGTCCGCGTGGAAATCGCCAAAACCAGCGAGGTGCCGGGCGGTTTTTATGATGAGAGGCCCGCGGGTGTGTTCACCAACGGCATTTTCGAGCGCAAGCTGGCCGGGATTTACGCCCGCGACATCAACGGGTTGTCACTGCAACATACCGAAGTGGTTTGGGGCAAACCGTTGGACCAGACTTACGGCAAAACGTTGGATGCAAAGAACGTCAAGAATCTTGAAGGAAAATTGCGTGACTGACGCTGTTTGTCAGTTAATCAAACCAAATGAAATAAGAGGACCCCCCAACCAAACTGCCGCCGGCCCGCTGACTCTCAGAACAGGGTATAAATGAACGGAGCCACCCCGGTGCTCGACAACAGGATCAGCAGGCTGAAAATCAAAAGTATGACAAGGATGGGCAGCAGCCACCATTTCTTGTTCGTTTTGAGAAAGTCCCAGAAATCGCGCAGGAAGCCGCCGCGGGCGGGAGCCGCCGCCGCCTTCTCAAATTCACTGGATTGTTGCTTGCCCATTGCGCTGCCAAAAGCCTACGCCTGCGCTAAAATTGCTTCAAGTATCTTCTGACGTCCCGTTCCGGGTGCCGCGCAATCCAAAAACTCGTTTGTTCGGGTTTGTGCCGCAATTGCAGTTCGTCGCGCCCGCGCCAGCGGAACACCAGAGCCAGGGGTGTCAGCACGACGTAAAACATCACCGCGAGGACCACCTGGGTCATCACCCAGCCGATGGGAAACGCCGCCACCGTCGCGCCTACAAACAACCAGCGCACGGCCGATGGTTTTAACAGGCCAACCAGACCGATCAGGGCGATGGCACCCAGCACACCGGCGGCGGTGGTCCGGCTGCGCAGGAACATTTGTTGGGCCGCCAGTGCCAGAAAGAATACGAGCCAGGCGGCGGCGAATTGCCGCAGCACGCGGGGTGTCGGTTTGACAGGAAGAGGAAACCATTTCATAAGCGTGTCAGTCAGCTGCGAAGGCGGCCAGATGTTGTGCCCGTTCGGCGGCGGAAAGGACGCTGGTCATTTGTTCCTTGCGGAGGACACAATCCTCCAGCACCAGCGCGTCCATGTCCGTGGCCAGAAAGCAGCGCAGGGCCTCGGCCGGGGTGCAGACGATGGGTTCACCACGGACATTGAAACTGGTGTTCACGAGCATGGGACAGCCCGTTTCGCGTTCGAAGGTCTTGAGCAACCGGCAGAACCGTCCGTGCCGCTCCTCATCCACGGTCTGGAGACGCGCGCTGTAATCCACATGAGTGATGGCCGGCAAGGTTGAGCGAACGATATTCACCCGGCGCCGCAAATCCGGGTTTGTCGTCATGGTTTCCCGGTCGGCATCGGATATCGCCATACGATGCTGTTCCCGGACGGGCGCAACCAGGAGCATGTAAGGACTTTCCGCGTCCGCCGGGAGCGCGAAGTATTCCGCGGCGCGCTCCCGCAACACGGAGGGTGCAAACGGACGGAAACTTTCGCGCTGTTTGATCTTGAGATTCAGCACCGACTGCATGGCCGGATTGCGCGGATCGCCCAGAATGCTTCTTGACCCCAGCGCCCGCGGGCCGAATTCCATGCGTCCGTGAAACCAGCCGACGACCTTGCCGGCCGCGAGCAGACGGGCGACTTCAGCCAGTAATTCCGCTTCATCGGTGAACTTCTGGTAGGCCGCGTTTTCGGCGGCAAGCGTGCGCTCAATCTCTTCGTTTGAGAATACGGGGCCCAGGAGGCTGCCTTGCTGGGAATCGCGCCCGGCGGGCCGGCGCGGATGTTCGAGCAATTGATGCCAGACGAACAACGCCGCCCCCAGCGCGCCGCCGGCGTCGCCGGCCGCCGGTTGAATCCACAAGCCGGAGAACGGTCCATCCCGCAGAATCTGTCCGTTGGCGACGCAATTCAGCGCCACGCCTCCGGCGAGCACGAGATTTTTTTTGCCGGTCAGGCGCTGGGCTTCACGGGCCATGTTCAAAACAATTTCGCCGGTCACGACCTGGATGCTGGCGGCCAGGTCCATGTGCCGCTGTTCCAGTGGTGCTTCCGGCTGGCGGGGCGGCCCGCCCAACAGCGCATGGAAACGCTCGTTGGTCATCGTCAATCCCTGGCAATAATTGAAATAATCCATGTTCATCCAGAGGCTGCCGTCCTGTTTGACCTCGACCAGTTTTTGTCGAATCAGCCCGGCAAATTGCGGCCGGCCATAGGGCGCCAGTCCCATGAGCTTGTATTCGCCGCTGTTGACTTTGAACCCGCAATAATACGTGAACGCCGAGTAAAGCAATCCCAGCGAGTGTGGAAACTTCAACTCGCGCAGCAGGCTGAGGCGATTGCCTTCTCCCGTGCCGATGGCGGCCGTGCACCATTCCCCGACGCCGTCCAGCGTCAGAATGGCCGCCTCGTCAAACGGGCTGGGGTAGAACGCGCTGGCGGCGTGGCTCTCGTGATGTTCGGTGAAAACGAAGCGGGCGCGGCGTGCGGTGGGCAACTCCCGGCGCAGCAACCGCCGCAAATGCAGCTTGTCCTTGAGCCAGACCGGCATGGCGAGGCGAAAGCTGCGGAAACCGGCCGGGGCAAAGGCGAGATAGGTTTCCAACAACCGGTCAAATTTGAGCAACGGTTTGTCGTAAAACGCGACGTAATCAAGGTCTTCCGGTTTAAGGCCGCCGGCCTGCAGACAACCGGCGATGGCGTTGGTGGGAAAACCCGGATCGTGCTTCTTGCGGGTGAATCGTTCCTCCTGTGCCGCAGCGACAATCCGTCCGTCCACGATCAGCGCCGCGGCGCTGTCATGGTAAAAGGCTGAAATACCCAGAATGCTGGTCGTCGGCATGAAACGTGGAAACAAAGATTAAACTCGCGGCCGGGGCACGGCAAGGCTACGCAGGACGGGTAATGGGAAAAATTGGTGGAGCGCTGTTGTTGACGGGCCGGCTCGCGAGGACGCTCGCCCCACCAAACTCTGCGGCACGCAGCACAGTTGGCTTCTGACTGACTCGCATCCGGGGCCGCCGACGAACGGACAAACCAGTTACGTTGCCAAAGCGGCCAGTTTTTCATTGGCCCGGGCGATGACCGCGAGCGTGCCGGTGTCCGTATCAAACACCGTGTTTAATCCCTGCGGTTCGCTGAACGGGTCGCCCATGAGCGCGGCGGCGGAATCCATTTTGCCCGCACTGGCGCGGGCTTCGCCGGCCCAGGCCCAGAAGTTCGCGCCCTGCAAAGCGCGGCCCGCCTGGCAGGAATCCGCCACCTGGTCAAACATGCGCCGGTAATAATCATCCCGCGCCGTCGTGGGACTGTCCGGGGAATACTTTTCGTGGTCGCGCGGGATGCCGAATTCCTCCAGGACCAGCGGCTTGTGCAATGTGTCGGTGGCCAGAACCGTGTGTTCTTCCACGTGCGCTTTGGCCTTGGCGGCGGCCTTTTCGTAATCGGGTCCGGGAATCGGGTCTTTCAGCCAGCCCCAGTTTTTCAGCCACATGTGCACGGTCACATAATCTATCGCCGGACTTTTATGTGAGGCGACAAAGTCATCCGTCTTGTCCAGACAACCGTGAATGCCTTCGGAACCGGTGCAGACCAGATGGTTCGGGTCCTGGTCATGGATGAACCGCGCGGTCTCATCCACCCATTGGGCAAAGACGGGAACGGCGTTGTTGCTTTCACTGACACCCGGACGCGGTTCGTTGGCCAGTTCCCAGGTCATGACCGCGGGGTCATCACGATAGATCCGGCCATTCACCGTATTGCGGCGCTGGATGATTTTCGTGACATAACCGCGATAAAGTTCGTTCGCGGCCGGCGTCGTGTACAAGCGCGCGGAGAATTTCATGAAACCGCTCCAATCGCCGCGCGCGATCACCGGGCGGTCCGGGTCGGGAATGGTTTCGCCGGTAATCCAGCGGACGTATTGGGCAAAGCCGCCGGACCATTGCCAGTAGTTGGACAGGAAAAGGATTCCGCGCATGTCGCGTTTGGCCATTTCCGCGAGGCAAAAATCCAGCCCGGCGAGGAGGGCCTTATCGTAATCGTGCGGCGCCCGGGTAATGCCGCGCGGAATGGAACCGGCCAGCGGCGAGGTTTCCGAACCGGCCAGGAGGCGGATGTTCTTCACCCCGATTTCCTGCAAGCGATCCAGTTCACGGACCATGCGCTCACGGCCGCCGGGCAGCCCGGCATCACTGAGGTAGCAACAACACCAGAAATTGGCGCCCACATAGAAATACGGGCGGCCGCGCAGTTCAAAGCGTCCGTTGCGGACGGTGACAAAATCGCCGCCGGTCCGGCGACGGGCAACGCTGGTGGGGGTAAC
Source organism: bacterium (assembly GCA_021780375.1). Classification (GTDB taxonomy): domain Bacteria; phylum Verrucomicrobiota; class Verrucomicrobiia; order Limisphaerales; family UBA11358; genus UBA11358. Next base: position 14,035 of record JAJXYT010000053.1, read on the forward strand.
GGCACAACCGGCGGCAATGAGTGGCAACGACAAGGCCGTGGTTTTGATGAAGTTTCGGCGTGAAAAGGGATGGCTCATAAACGGTCAGTTTCCTGGTTAAAACGGCACGACGGCCCGGCACTCGCCGCGAAGGCCCCGCGATCTGGCACCTCTGCAAAACCGGAGCGCCGAGCACCGTCTCGGCGCGAACCGGCTGATTTCCACAACCTGCCGGGACGGTGCCCGGCGCTCCGAGTGCCAATTCGACAGGTTTTGCAGAAGTCTCGATCTGTTCGGTTTGTCCGGGACATGGGCAGAGGTTAGCAGACGCACGGCCCGTGCGCTGTAGCCATTTTAAGTGACAAGACCGGCCCCGGCCGGCATCGTAAACTTTTCGCCGAGAACCATTGCCACGACCGATGACTAAAACATCCTTCCAACAAAAGCTGAAACAACTGCAGCGACAACATCAGAAACTTCTGAGGCGGCCGAACCGCAAACAGAAGCAGGGCAACGGCATTTTTGACCGTTACGAATTTCCGGTTCTGACCGCCGAACACACGCCGTTGTTCTGGCGTTACGATTTCAATCATGCCGACAATCCGCATCTGATGACCCGGCTGGGCATCAACGGCGTCTTCAACGTCGGCGCCCTGGAATGGAACGGCCACATCGTGCTGATGACGCGCACGGAAGGCTGGGACCGCAAATCGTTCTTCGCTGTCGCGGAGAGCAAGAATGGCGTGGACGGTTTCAATTATTGGGATTATCCGGTGCGACTGCCGGATGACGAGCCGCAGGAAACGAATGTTTACGACATGCGCCTCGTGCGCCACGAAGACGGCTGGATTTACGGCCTGTTCTGCGCGGAACGGCACGATGACGCAAAGCCGGGCGACCTTTCCGCCGCCGTGGCGCGTTGCGGGATCGCGCGCACCCGGGACCTGGTGGAGTGGGAGCGGCTGGCCGATTTGAAAACGGCGGGGTCGCTGCATCAGCGCAACTGTGTGTTGCATCCCGAATTCGTGAACGGCAAATACGCCTTCTATACGCGGCCGATGGCGGATTTTGCCGCCACCGGCACCGGTGACGGCATCGGGTGGGGGTTGTGCGGCGACATCGAGCATGCCGTCATTGACCAGGAAGAAATCATGGATCGGCGCTTCTACCACACGATCAAGGAAGGCAAGAACGGCCTCGGGCCGGCGCCCATCAAAACCGAAAAAGGATGGCTGCACCTGGCGCATGGCGTGCGCAACACCGCGGCCGGGATGCGCTATGTGCTTTACCTGTTCCTGTGCGATTTGAAGAACCCGGCCAGGATCCTCAGGTCGCCCGGCGGTTATTTCATGGCGCCCGAGGGCGAGGAACGGGTCGGCGATGTTTCCAACGTGGTTTTTGCCAACGGTTGGGTGGCGCGCGCCAACGGCGACGTCTTCATTTATTACGGCTCCTCGGACACCCGCACGCACGTGGCGACCAGCACGGTGGACAAGTTGCTGGATTACGTGATGAACACGCCGGAGGACGGGATGCGTTCAAAAATGTGTGTTGAACAACGCTGCCGGTTGATCAAGAAAAACCTGTCGAGCTAGTAGTGGTGCAGGTTGGTGGGGCGAGGCTACTGACGAGCCGGCTCGCGGGTACGCTCGCCCCACCGAGAACAGCAAATTGTGCCATTACCGACGCGCTGAGAGCTCAGGGCTGCCAAACCGCACGCCAGAACAGCTGCGGTGAACCCGTCGAAATTGGATTCGTAATGCTCAACGTTTTCCCGGCCAGCGTGTTGGTGGAGACGGGCGTCCAGGTCATCAAGTCCGGTGAGCTTTGCAGGATGTAAGGCGTACCCGGCTGGCCCTGGAGTTGAAACACGAACTGGCCCGTGTCCGGCGCCGTTGGAATGGCCAGCAAAGTTGCCGGCGCCGGCGAGAGCGCCAACACGGTGGCCGAGTACGGCCCGAAAACGTAATTAAAGTTCGTACCCGCTCCTGAAAAGCCCGACGTGGCGACGTCCTGCAAGGAAATGGGGCCGTTGGTTTTGGCGGCGTTGTCCTGCGGCATTCCGTAGGAATAGACCGTGCCGTTGGCAGCCGGAGTGAAACCGGCCACGGCGACCTGCCCGGTGTAGGTGTTGGCCGGGTCCTTGTTGATCGCCAACACGGTCATGCTGCCGTCCTGCCGGCGGACCGCATAAGCCGCGAGCAACGAATAATCACTGGCCGCCGTCAGCACGGTATCGCCGGGCTGAACAAAGTCCCGCATCAGCTTGAAGGTGTAGAACGTCGGATAGAGCGTGTTCAGGTTGCCAATGACGCCCAGGTCCCCGTAGGTGCGCCAGCCGTACAGCGAAGCGGAAAAATCGCCATTGGTGTCGGCACCATTTCGTAAATCCCACCAGACGAGTGAATTGAACTCCGTCTTCATCAGTTGCGCGAGGCTGTCGGCCAGATACAGGCCGTTGACGAGGCTGGTGGATTGTTTGCCCTCGGGGCCGGAATCGGAATTATTCTCCGTGACCAGCAGTTCCACATTGGTGCCATTGCTGCCGGTATAATCGGTGAGCTGCTGACGCAGGCTCGCGGCGTCGGAGGCCCAGTTGGCCGCAGCTTGCAGCAGGGCCTGGTCGTTGTCTGAGCCCGATTCAGAATAAAAGTGGTCCACAAGAAAATCCGGCGTCACCCCGGAAGCATTCAGCGTGGCGAGCATCACCGGCGTCCAGCCGTTGTGATAAACCCCTTCGCGCGCATTATACGCCGGATGGTTGGTGTAGTTGGCGAAAGTATCCTCACCGGGCGTGGACACTACACCGATCTTAATGGCTGGATCCACGGCTTTCATCAGGCCGATGTAATTGGTGGCGCGCAATGCGTAA
>JAJXYT010000155.1 GCA_021780375.1 bacterium
TCGAGTTTATATTTCACCAATGCTACCGCGACCATCAATTTAAGCGGAACGGCGTCGGACAACACCGGCGTCACCCTGGTAACTTGGCAAAACTACAGCGGCGGTATCGGCGTTGCCACCGGCACAAATTCGTGGAGCATCACCAGCATCCCGCTGAAATACGGCATGAACGACATTTTTGTCACCGCCTACGACGCCGCCGGCAACAGCACCAATGCTACCCTCGTAGTCACATTTGCCCCCAGCACCGGCGGGACCGGCACCACCACCAACACTGTTTTCTCTGAAATCACCGGCTACCATCTGGCAAATGGCATTTTCCACTTCGCTTTGAGCGCACCGGCAGGAAGCAACTATGTGATTTATGCGTCCACCGACTTGAAGTATTGGACGCCGCTGTCCACGAACAGCATTCCATCTGGCGGCTTGATAACTTTTGTAGATTCCGACGCCAGCAGCTATCCGCAGCGGTTTTACCGCGCCGTGCCGCTCGGAACCGCCGTGATCGAAGAGCCGCCAACGCCTACGCCGCAACTGACCGGCATCAGCGTGACTGCCGGGGGTCAGTTCCAGTTCTCCTTGAACGGACCGGTGGGCAGCAACTATGTGGTTCAGGTTTCGTCCAACCTTGTGAACTGGGTCAATCTGGAAACCAACGCCATTCCCGGCGGCGGCGTGAGCGTGTTTGATTTCCCGATTCAGGCGAACCAGCCGAAGATGTTTTACCGCGCGTTGCCAGCCCAATAACTGTTACCAATTTAATTGGCATCATAAAAGTTGCCGGACTGGCGCCATTGCGATTTGAGGAGGTTTACCAGATTCACTGTAAGCGGTGAATTCAGGGAGTGGGTTGTCATAATCTTTGCGCCAGTGGGGTTGGATGAGGACGCGGTTGACTGAAGAGCCCAGATCTTCTTCTCGTTGACGATTCCATCGGCGTGGTGTTTATTTTAAGAGAAGCCGACGGCCGTTCGATGTAACCCGGATTTTCTGCCCATGCCCGACGAAATCACCAGCGACATCACCCAGATGTTGCAAGCCATGAAAAGCGGCGGCCAGACGGCGGAGGATCTGCTGCCGCTGGTCTATAGTGAACTGCGCCGTCTGGCCGCGTCGCACATGGCGCAGGCGGCCCCCGGCCAGACGTTGCAGGCCACGGCCCTGGTGCACGAAGCCTGGCTCCGCATGGTGGGCGCCGGCGATCGCACCTGGGAAAACCGCGTCCATTTTTTCAGCGCCGCCGCCAAGGCGATGCGCCACATCCTGATCGGCAACGCGCGGCGCAAGTCGCGGCTGAAACACGGCGGCGGCCAGTTGCGCGTGGACATTGACGAATTGAACCTGGCGGCCGCGACGCCGGACGACAAAATCCTGCTGATGGACGAGGCGCTGGAACGGCTGGAAACCGAGGACCCGGAAAAGGCGCGGATAGTCATCCTTAAATTTTTTGGCGGCCTGACGAACCAGGAAGTGGCCAGGATTCTGGGAGTCAGCGAACGCACGATCGAGCGGCAGTGGGCCTTTGCGAAGGCCTGGCTGTTTGAAAACATCCGCAGCCGGGCCTGAAACCGGATGGATTGGCAGCCGGCGAACCTTCGCATGAATTTGGCGTTCCCGGAAACTTTTGGCAGAATAGATTATAACCACGCAGCGCATGACGAAGACGGCAGAACAGATAGAAGCCTTGTTTGACGCGGCACGCCAGCTCGGCAATCCGGCTGCCCGCCGGACATTTCTCGACGAGGCTTGCGCCAATGATGCGGATCTTCGTGCCCGGGTTGAAGCACTGCTTTCCGCGCAGGCCGACGCCGATAAATTCTTCAGCGAAATCGCCCCCTTTGCCCGCACCCCGCCGCCGGGCACCGGGCCTTCGGCAGCCGGCGCGGGTTCCGCGGGGAGCGGTAGCCCGGCAGAAACATCTGTGCCGGCCGAAGGTCCGGGCAGCCGCATTGATCGTTACAAATTGCTGCAAAAAATCGGCGAAGGCGGCTGCGGCGTGGTCTATATGGCCGAGCAGGAGAAGCCGGTCCTGCGCCGGGTCGCTTTCAAAATCATCAAGCTCGGCATGGATACCAGGAACGTCATCGCCCGCTTCGAGGCTGAGCGCCAGGCGCTGGCGATGATGGACCATCCGAACATCGCCCGGGTGCTGGACGCGGGCGCGACGCACACCGGGCGGCCTTACTTCGTGATGGAACTGGTCCGGGGCGTCAAAATCACAGATTACTGCGATCAGAACCATCTCGACACCGACCAGCGGCTCGATTTGTTCGTCCAGATTTGTCACGCCATCCAGCACGCGCATCAGAAGGGAATCATTCACCGCGACATCAAGCCGTCGAATGTGCTGGTCACGTTGCACGACGGTGTCCCCGTGCCCAAGGTGATTGATTTCGGCATTGCCAAGGCCATCGAGGGCAAATTGACGGAGCAAACCCTCTTCACCGCCTACGAACAGATCATCGGCACACCGGCCTACATGAGCCCGGAGCAGGCGGAGATGAGCGGGTTGGACATTGACACGCGCACCGACATTTACAGCCTGGGCGTGCTGCTCTACGAGTTGCTGACCGGCCGGACGCCCTTTGACGCGAAAATGTTGCTGCAATCCGGCCTGGATGAAATGCGCCGGACGTTGCGGGAAAAGGAGCCGCAACGGCCCTCCACCATGCTGACCACGCTGCAACGCACGGAATTGACGGCCACCGCCGTGCAGCGTCATGCCGAGCCGCCCAAGTTGATTTCCCTGCTGCGGGGTGACCTGGACTGGATCGTGATGCGGTGTTTGGACAAGGACCGACGGCGGCGTTACGAAACGGCCAACGGGCTGGCCATGGATGTTCAGCGTTACCTCAACAACGAACCCGTCATGGCCCGCCCGCCCAGCCGGCTCTACCGCTTCCAGAAACTGGTTCGCCGGAACAAAATTCTTTTTGTGTCGGGCGCGGCGGTGGCGGCAGCGCTGCTCATCGGATTGGGAACGGCGACCCGGCTGTTTTTCATGGAACGGGCTGCCCGCCGCGAAGCGGTCGCCGCCGAGGAACAACAATATCTTCTGCGCCGGGAAGCGGAGCGCGCGCGGGCCAACGAGGCGGAGTTACGCCGACAGGCTGAAATCCGGGAGAAAATCACGCTGGCCGACGTGCGGATCAGCCAGAACGCCTTTGGGGAAGCGGACGATCTGTTGAACGGTTATGTCCCGACTCAACCTTCCCTGGAAGGCGCGCGGGTGTTCCGCGCCGTCGGTGAATGGCAGGCCTTGCAAGGCCGCTGGCGGGAAGCCGCCGCCCGGTTCAACGTGTTGATGCAGATCAACCAGTTCGACGGGTGGGACATCGCATCGCTCGATTATCTCCGGCTCGGTCCGGCACTGATTGAGCTCGGCGACGTGAAAGGTTATGACCGTTTCCGCCAGGAAGCCATTGCCCGTTTCGCCGGCACGTCACATCCGGTGGCGGCGGAACGCGTGATCAAAATCTGCCTGCTCCTGCCGGCGGACCCAAAAACCATGAACGCATTGGCGCCCCTGGCGGCGTTGGCTGCAAAATCCTTCAGCAGCGTCGCGCCCGACAATACCAACGCCGAAACCGTCTTTCAGGCGGCTTGGGGTTCCATCTCGTTAGCGCTTGTGGAATACCGCCAGGGCCACTATGCCAGGGCGGAAGCATGGTGCCGGCGTTGCCTGGCTTACCCGGGCGACAACCCGCCGCGGGCCGCCACCGCCCGGGTGATCCTCGCCATGTCGTGCCATCAACTTGGCCAAAATCAGGAGGCGATCGCTCAATTGACGGAAGGGCGGGAAAGCATCGAAGCCAAATTCGGCGGCGATCTGGATCCCGGCACCGCCGAGCATGGTTTCTGGTTCGATTGGGTCTTCGCCCGCATTCTATTACAGGAAGCCGCGGGATTGATTGAGACAACGCCTCAAGCTCTTCATCTCTCCACCGGTGTATCGCCAGACTGAAACCGGAGGAAGACCGCCTCGGCATGCCGGCTTCGGCCGATGGTCTTGATTTTGAACAGGTTCAAAACAAAGCCTGGGTGACGGAGCTATTCCTGACGCGGGCAGCTTCTGACTTTCCCGGTGGACAACAAGAGACCTTGTCGGGTTTGGGAGCCAAAAGGCGTATATAGATGTGTAACCCCGCGTTGAGGTCCTGTCGGCGTAAAGCCCCAGGTTGACTCAGGGCGGGGAAGACACATGCCGCGCGTGCCGAAAGTCATTCTGTTGATTGAGTCTTCGCGCGCCTCCGGGCGCGCGCTGCTCCGGGGTATTGCGGATTATTCCCGCCATCATGGACCCTGGTCTTTTTCCTGGGAACCTGCCGGATTGGAAAAAGCCCAGCCGCTGCTCGAAACCGGTGACGCGGATGGGATTATCCTGCGCGACACGGAACAAGCGGAAGCGATCGCTGCTTACGGACTGCCGACCGTGGTGGTGGGGCACCGCAGTACCGAAGTCCCCGGCATGGTCAACGTGGTGACCGACTCGGAAGCGATCGGCCGGTTGGGAGCGGATCATTTGTCAGGTTGCGGCTTCAAACATTTTGCCTTCTGCGGCTACGAAAAGACCTCCCTGGAGAATACCACCTGGTCGGACATTCGCCGGGAAAGTTTCAGCCAACGAATCCAGGCGGCGGGTTTTGAAAATCCGCCGCAATATAAGTTGTCCATGTCCGGGAGGGATTGGTCAAAGGACTGGCGCTCACTCGCCAACTGGCTGAAGGCGCTGCCCAAACCGGTTGGGGTGATGGCTTGCAACGACGATTGCGGCAAGCGTGTCATGGAAGTTTGCAAGCTGACGGGCCAGACCGTGCCGGACCGGGTGGGCGTCATCGGCGCCGACAACGATGAAGTCGTTTGTGGACTGACCGACCCGCCGATGTCGAGCATCGCCATCAATTTTGAGCGCGCCGGTTATGACGCGGCGCATGCCCTGAGCGGGTTGATGCAACAAGCGTACACCGGTCCCTCGCGCATCATGGCGGCGGCGGCCCATGTGGCAGCGCGTCGCTCCACCGATTTCGTGGCAGCCGACGATTTGCATTTGGCCAAGGCGTTGCGCTTCATCCGTGATCAGGCGCGTCGCTGCGGCGTTTCCGTGGATGAAGTGGCCGGGTTCGCCGGGCTGTCACGACGCATGCTGGAAAACCGGTTCCGCAAACTGCTGGGCCGTTCCGTGCTGGATGAAATCCGGCGCGTGCGCACCGATCAGATCGCCCAACTGCTGGTGGAAACGGACCTGCCGGTGGCGCAGGTTGCGGACCTGCTCGGGTTTGCCGATATGCGGCATATTGCCCGCTATTTCCGGGCCGGCAAAGGAGTCAGCCCGCTCGCCTACCGCAAGACTTACGGTTCGCCGGCGCCGGTGGGCTGGCATTCGCGAAATGGCGATTCTTTTCCGCAAAGTGGCGTTGTCGCCGCGTTACCGCAAAGTTAAATGTAATTATCAACCAGGTTAAAAATGTATTTTTTTCCAAAACAAAATCGGAACGCATTTACTTTGATCGAACTTCTGGTGGTCATTGCCATCATTGCCATTCTGGCGGCGCTGTTGTTGCCGGCGCTGGGGGCGGCCAAGGAGCGCGCGTTGCGCATCTCCTGCGCCAACAACGAGCACGAACTGGGTCTTGCCCTGACCATGCTGGCAAATGACAATAACAACAGACTGCCCGATCTGCGCTATCAGCCTTATGGAACCGCAATCCCCGGAACACCCAATCCTCCCGCGAATTCAGTTTATGGGAACTGGCCATGGGACATCTCCGACTTGTTTACCACCAACATGATTCAATATGGAGCGACCCGGAAGGTTTTCTTCGATCCCGCCAACGCCCCGTTTAATCAGGATATCGTGTGGGATTTCGGCGTGGCGGGCGCTCCTGATGCCTCGGTCCAGAGCCAATTCCGGATTACGGATTATGTTTGGTTTTTGCCAGGAGCCGGCGCGCCTGCCGGGGGCAGGCCGGAGCAGCCGTTTTGGCAAACCAATATTTTGGGAATACCAGCGGTTGTGAATTATATGTTAAACCAGGGTTCCCCGTCCAAGTGTACCGTAACCGTGGATGTAATCGCCCGTGATCCGGGTGGAAGCTTCAACCGAATGACCGTTGGCGGTTTGCCCAAAAACATCATTCAACGGACCAGTCACCTGGACGGCATGCAGCCGGCCGGGGCCAACGACTTGTTTTTGGATAGCCATGTCGCGTGGCGAAATTGGAGTGACATCTATAATCCCGCCTCACCGAGGGCCGTCAGGGTCTTTGGCGGTGGCGGCAATTCGCCCACGTTTATTTTCTGACAAACCTGAAACCTCAAACCCAACCGCTCAACCATATGAAACTGGAAAAACTTTGTTATACAACAATTATTGCCTTTTTGGCGTGTTTGCTTCAAACCGCCTCGGCTGCGGATTCGCACTGGAATGGCACGGTGACCAATAATGACTGGGACAACCCCAACAACTGGAATCCTGTCGGCGTGCCCCCGTCGGGAAACCCCACGAATACTTTTCAGGGCAACGTATGGCTTGATCCTTCGCCCGTTGATGGGGACAAGGTGATAGGTATTTCTTCAAACGAAGTGGTAAACCCGGGCGTCGGCAATAGCAATGAAGTCTATAATACGATATTCGGTCCGGAGTTCGGATGCAGCTTGGACATTTACGGCACGTTGACGTATGACTGGACGATGGCTCCCTATCAGCCGGATCCCACCCCCGGTTTGCGCAGCCATATCAATCTCTATGGAGTTGGCCGAATGTACACCTCCGGCGCGTCGTTGAATCTGGGTTCCGGCTGGTGGAATGTTTGCGAAGGGGCGTATGTCACGATGAATCTCTACAACAATGCGAATTACAGCAGCCTGGGTGGGGCTGGTATCTGGACGGGTGGCCACATCAATATCTATGATAGCGCAACCGTTCTGATCAACGGTTATGTCAACATTGATAACGGCCAGGCGAATAATGACGCCACCACAGTTTTCAATGTCGGCGGCGGTACATTAGAGTTGCCGGAAGGCTGGGTGAGTGGTGCTAATACTACACTGAATGGCGGCGCCGGGACCATCACTAACCTTGTCGCAAGGGGTATTCTCCGGGTTTACGGCAAGGGCTATGACACCAATGACCTGATTCTCAGCGACAATGGCACCAACACCTTTGTTCAAGCCGTTGCCTTGGGTGGGGCCTTGCAACGGGTCTATTTTCAACCCTTGGCCCGCTCCACCGTGGAGGTCGGGAATTTCCAACAGGCGACGCTGGTCGGCGATTACCCGTCCGTCAATGGAGTGCTCTTGAGTTCGGCGGAACCTGGTTTGGATCCGGCAACGTTTTCGGCGCCGGCTTATTCCTCGAGTAATCCAAGGGTAGCTACCGTGGATGCCAATGGCATGGTAACGGCCGTCAGTGCCGGTATCGCGACGTTGACGGCGACGGTTGGCGCCCTTACCAGCACCAACTCCGCGACGATCACGGTCGTGCCGGTCAATGCGGCCTTGATCCACCGCTACAGCTTCAACGAAACCTCGGGGACGACTGCCTCGGATTCGGTGGGCGGGCCGACCTGGAATGCCACCCTCATGGGCACTGCGGCCTTCAATGGAACGGGCCAGGTGGTATTGGATGGCGCGACCAACGATGCCGACTATGTGCAGTTGCCGGCCGGAATCATCAGCAACGTAAATGAAGTAACCATCGAGGTCTGGGCCAGTTTCGGCACCACTACGAACAACAACTTCGAGAATCTCTTTGCCTTCGGATTTTCGGATGTGAACCCGCTCGACGCCAACTACGGGCTCGGAGGCAACTACATTACCTTTTCGCCACATACGGGCGGTGGGACGGCGCAACTGAACTTCGGACAGGGTGTGCCTGGGTATCTCGGTGAGAGAGATGCCATAAGTGTCGGCACGTTGGACGGACAGAACAATTTGCAGGTCGTTGGGGTTTTTAGTCCCGATACCGGCAATCAAGCCTTTTACACCAACGGGGTATTGGCGGCAAGGGTTTCCATGTTCAACGCCATGATGGATCCGGTCGCTTACGGTGATCCGGCGTTTAACAGTCAAAGCGTTCTGCCTTACCAACTGGGTACGGATCCGAACAATTATCTGGGCCATTCGCTGTACGCAGCGGATCCCGGTTTGCTCGGTTCGATTAATGAATGCCGCATTTACAGCGGCCCGCTGACGGCGGCGCAAGTTGCGGCCGACAATGCCCTTGGACCGGACCAGCTTCGTGGAACCAGCCTCGCGCCCGTGTCGTTGAGCGCGACCCGGTCGGGTGGCAATTTGGTATTCTCATGGCCGACGACCTCTGCGCTGGTCACTTTGCAGGCCAGTCCGGCCCTGGGCGCGAGCGCCACGTGGACTCCAGTGGTACTGCCCGCCGGGGCAATGGCAGTGTCCGGAGGCAATTATCAGGTGACCCTGCCGATGTCCGCGACGACGCAGTTCTTCCGGTTGTCGGAATAGGTGCAATGGAGCGGATGCTCAACACCTTGCCGATAAAATAGCTGTTCATATTTGCCGCGTGGGAACTCCGTGCCCGGTCGAGCCGGAACCCACGCGGCGATTTTTGAAGAGCCAAAACCACAAAGTATGTTCTTTCCCTCCAGACAACACCTGAAAGCGTTCACTCTGATCGAACTTCTCGTAGTCATCGCCATCATTGCCATCCTTGCGGCGCTGTTATTACCGGCCTTGAGTGCCGCCAAGGCTCGGGCGCTCCGAATATCCTGCGCCAACAATGAACACGAGTTGGGAACGGCCTTGTTGATTCTTGCCGATGACAATAACAATATGCTGCCCGATCTAAGGTATCAGCCATATGGCACTGCCGTGCCTGGCACTCCCAATCCCCCCAATAGTTCGGTTAATGGTATCTGGCCTTGGGACATCTCCGCCCTGTTCACCACCAACATGATGCAGAATGGCGCGACCCGAAACGTCTTCTACGACCCGGCCAACGCGGTCGCCAATGTGGATGCTTACTGGAACTTTGGCGTGGCCGGTGCTCCGGGCTCCAATCCCAATTTTCAAAGGGAATATCGCATTGTCGGTTATATCTGGTTCCTGCCCGGCTCCGGCGCGAACGCCGGCGGGCGGCCGGAACAGCCGTATTGGCAAACAAATATTTTGGGAACGCCGGCCACTTTTAACTATCTGGCCAATCAAGGTTCACCTTCCAAGTGTACCGCGTGTGTGGACGTGATCGCCAGAGATCCAGGAGGAAACTTCACCCATATTACGATTGGCAGTGGGCCTGCAAACTTCAGTCTGCGTACCAGTCATTTGAGCGGCAACCAGCCCGCTGGAGCAAACGGCCTCTTTTTAGACGGCCATGTCGCATGGAGAAACTGGAGCGACATCTATAATCCAGCTTCGCCCAAAACCGTCAGGGTCTTCGGCGGCGGCAATGGTGCGAATGAACCGACTTTTATTTTCTGACAACCGTAGAAACCGGAAGTACAACTGCCTTTGCTCTCCTGGCCAGCATTGGGGCCCGGCGCCAAGTGGACGCGGGCAGCCGGAACTCTGACCGTGTCGGGAGGCAACTATCGGTTGACCTTGCCCATGTCTGGCTCGACACAATTCTTCCGGCTGTCTTCGGCGCAACCGTAACGCAAAACCAGGGCAAACGCTCGACAAGACATGGGCAGATGATGGTCGGGCGTGCGTTCGCCGCGTGGGTGTTCCGGGCCAACCGGAGCCCCACGCGGCGGTTCGTTAAATGACCGGAACGGCTTGCGAGGTGGGAAGTTTTAGCACCCGGTTACCTCTCTTTGAAAGTCAGGGACTGGACTCAGGAAATTGCTTTTGGCGCGGGCTCCACCTATGATTGGTCAATGGTGAGTCCGAAGACAGCATCGTCACACCCAACCGATTTAAGAAAACGGGAAGGCAAAACGGGCGGTTCCAGGCGTTCATCGAAAAAGATTCCCACCATCGCGTTGCTGGTTGAATCCTCCCGGGCGTCGGGCCGGGCACTGCTGTGTGGCATCGCCAAATGCGCGCATCATTACGGGCCCTGGTCGTTTTACTGGGAACCGGTCGGATTGGAGAAGGCCTGGCCCAAACTCAAGGTATTGGACCTGGACGGAATTATTTTGCGGGACGTGGACAAGTTGGACGAAGTGCTGGCCCTGGGCATTCCGGCCGTCGTCATTGGACACAGCAAGACCGAGGTTCCCAATCTGGCCAATGTGGTCACTGACTCAACGGCCATCGGCCAAATCGGAGCTGAACATTTGCTGCAATGCGGTTTCAAACATTTTGCCTACTGCGGCTATGAAATGGCGCCATTCTCGGATTTGCGCGAAGCATCCTTCCACCGGCGCATTCGCAGCGCGGGTTTTGAAGTTCGCAGTTATACCACCTTGCCCCTGGCATCAAATACCTGGCGCGAAGAACGCCGCCAGATGGCCGCATGGTTGCGATCCCTGCCCAAACCCGTCGGCGTGATGGCCTGCAACGATGACTGCGGCCGGCAGGTGATTGAAGCGTGCAAACTGGCGAGACTCGCTGTGCCGGACAACGTCGGGGTGCTGGGGGCGGACAATGACGAGGTGGTTTGTGGGCTGTCAGATCCGCCGTTGTCCAGCGTGGCCATCAACTTTGAACAGGCCGGTTATGAAGCCGCCCTGGTGTTGTTTCGGCTCTTGCGGCGCAGACGGCGGCTGCCGTCCAATATCATCGTGCGCGCAACTCACGTGGTCGCCCGCCATTCAACCGACATTACCGCGGCCGCCGATCCGCAGGTGACCCGGGCGTTGCAGTTTATTCGCGATCATGCCCGGGAAAACGTGACGATTGCGGAGGTGTTTCAAGCCGCGGGCCTCTCGCGCCGCGCCCTGGAAATAAAACTCCGCCGCGAACTCGGCTGTTCCATCCGTCAGCATATCTGCCGGGTGCGAACCGACCAGATTGTCCGGCTGCTCGTGGAGACGGATTTGCCGGTGGGTCAGATTGCCGAGAGTCTCGGCTTTTCCGACGTTCAACATTTTGCCCGTTACTTTCGCGCCGGCAAGCACATCAGCCCGCTGGCGTTCCGCAGAAGTTATGGCCGGCAAATGCGCTAAGAGGTTACCCTCCCGTCGTTTTTTTCGTTTCCAGGCGGAGTTTTCTCATTGCGCTTTTTGGCGATATTTATTCGCAAGTTGGCGTTTTTCCACAGCCGGCATGGCGATATTCTGAATGCACAACAACCAGAGCGGCTAACGACAGGCCGGTATTCAGCTTGCCTATATGTTTGCAGGCCGGGTTATGGTTCGTTCAGCAACCAGGAAATGATATGATTGATTTGAAGCGTTTTGAGATTTGGTTCGTCACCGGCAGCCAGCACCTCTACGGGCCGGAGACGTTAAAACAAGTTGCCGCTGACTCCCGCGAAATGGCCGCGGGATTAAACAACGCCGATTCGATTCCGACAAAAATTGTTTTCAAACCGGTCCTCAAAACACCGGCGGAGGTGTTCGCGCTTTGCGAAGAAGCGAATCAAGCCGCGAACTGCATCGGTCTGGTGACGTGGTGCCATACCTTTTCGCCGTCCAAGATGTGGATCAACGGCTTGAAATCGCTGCGGAAACCCATCCTGCATTTGCACACCCAGTACAACCGCGACATTCCCTGGTCGTCCATGGACATGGATTTCATGAATCTCAACCAGGCTGCCCACGGCGACCGCGAACACGGTTTCATCATGAGCCGGATGCGTCTGGACCGGAAAGTGGTGGCGGGTTACTGGCAGGAGGCCGCGGTGCAGGCACAAATCGGCGCCTGGTGCCGGGCCGCGGCGGCGTGGCATGACTGGCAGGGCGCGGCTTTTTGCCGGTTCGGTGATAACATGCGTGAAGTGGCGGTCACCGAGGGAGACAAAGTCGCGGCGCAAATCAAATTTGGCTACTCGGTCAATGGCTATGGCGTCGGCGATCTGGTGAAATACGTCAACGCCGTGACGGACGCGCAAATCAACGCGCTGCTCAAGGAATACGAAACCAGCTATGAAATCCCGCCGGCTTCGCGCAAGGATGAGAAATATCAGGTTGCCTTGCGCGAAGCGGCGCGCCTTGAGGCGGGTCTGCGCGCCTTTCTGAAGAACGGCGCCTTCAAGGGGTTCACCACGACCTTTGAAGATTTGCACGGCCTGGCGCAATTGCCGGGGGTGTCCGCCCAGCGCCTGATGGCCGAAGGTTACGGCTTCGCCGCCGAGGGCGATTGGAAGACGTGCGCGCTGGTGCGCGCCATGAAGGTGATGTCCATCGGACTGAAAGGCGGCACGTCGTTCATGGAGGACTATACCTATCATTTGCACACCAGGAACATGAAAGTGCTCGGAGCGCACATGCTGGAAATCTGTCCCAGCATCGCGGAAGGCAGACCGTCGCTGCAAGTCCATCCGCTCGGCATCGGCGGGAAGGCCGATCCGGCGCGCCTGGTCTTCGACACGCCGCCCGGCCCGGGTCTGAACGCCGCCCTCATGGACATGGGGAACCGGTTCCGGCTGCTCGTCAACGAAGTGGAAGTGGTTGCCCCGGACAAACCGTTGCCCAAACTGCCGGTCGCCCGCGCCTTGTGGATTCCCAAACCTGATTTTCATACCGCGGTTACGGCGTGGATTTATGGCGGCGGCGCGCATCACACCGGTTTCAGCCAGGCCGTCACCACGGAGATGTTGGACGATTTCGCAGCCATGGCGGGCATCGAGCTGGCGGTGATTGATGGCGGGACGACCCTCCGGCACTTCAAACACGAGCTGAATTGGAACGAGATTTATTACGGCCTCCGGCAGGGATTGGGATCGTGACCGGGCGAAGTTATTGCAGAAAGATTCAGTTTTGCATTAACTATGACCGGATAACCTCACCGGCATCTCGGCGCTGAAGCCGGTTTTTGTCATGGTAACGTGAATTATGAATCTCAAACGATTTTCCATTTTGGCGGCGGCGGCGATGATCGCCTGCGGCGCCCGGGCCGGAGTCCAACCAGCGATCGGCTTCTCGGCGCAACAGTTTCCACCCAAAGACGTGCGGTTGCTCGACGGACCGTTCAAGGACGCGATGGACCGCGACGCGAAGTATCTGCTCAGCCTGGACCCGGACCGGCTGTTGAGCGGATTTCGCTCGGAAGCCGGATTGAAGCCGAAGGCCGCGAGGTATGGCGGATGGGAATCCAGCGGTCTGGCCGGCCACACTTTGGGGCACTATCTGTCCGCCTGCTCACGGATGTATCAGGCTACCGGTAATCAGAAATTCCTTGAGCGCGTGAATTATATCGTGGCCCAGTTGGCTGAATGCCAGAAGGCCAACGGCAACGGCTACCTCGCGGCCATCCCCAAGGGCAAGGAAATCTTCGGGAAAGTCGCCCAGGGCGAGATTGACACCCGGGGATTCGGCCTCAACGGCGGCTGGTCGCCGTGGTACACCATCCATAAGGAACTGGCGGGGTTGATTGACAGTTATCGTTTCTGTGACGACTCGCAGGCGTTGGACATCGCCACCAATCTGGCCAATTGGGTGTATGACACGACCAAAAATCTCTCCGCCGAACAATGGCAAACGATGCTGGTGTGCGAGTACGGCGGTATGAACGAGGCGCTGGCCAATCTTTACGGTTTGACCGGAGACCGGCGGTACCTCGAGCTGGCTGAAAAGTTCTATGACAACGCGGTGCTGGCGCCGCTGGCGGCGGGCCAGGATGATTTGAGCGGCAAACATGATAACACCCAGGTGCCGAAAATTGTCGGCGCCGCCCGGCTTTATGAGTTGACCGGCCAGCCGCGGTACGCGGACCTCGCCCGGTTCTACTGGGAATGCGTGGCCTTGCACCGCTCCTATGTCATCGGCGGCAGCGGCGACAACGAGGGTTTCTTCCCCACCAATCAATGGGCCAGCCATCTCAACGCCGCCACCTGCGAGACCTGCTGCACCTATAACATGCTCAAGTTGACGCTGCATTTGTTCGAATGGTCGCCCTCCGCCACCGACATGGATTTCTACGAGCGCGCGCTCTACAACGACATCCTCGCCTCGCAGGATCCTGATACCGGCATGTTCGTTTACCTGATGTCCCTGCAGCCGGGCGGATTCAAAACCTACTCGACGCCCGAGAATTCATTCTGGTGCTGTGTCGGCACCGGCATGGAAAACCATTCCCGCTATGGTCAGGCAATCTACTTGCATGGAAACGACTCGCTTTACGTAAATTTGTTTATTGCCTCGGAATTGTCGTGGCCGGAAAAAGGTCTCACCGTCCGGCAGGACACGAAATTTCCCGACCAGGACACGACGCGGCTGACGTTCCAATGCCAGCAACCGGTCAAACTGGCGCTGAACATCCGCTGGCCGGCCTGGGCGGAATCCGCGCCCGGCATCTCGATCAACGGCAAAACGCAAATCGTCAGCGGCCAGCCGTCCTCTTATGTCACCCTGGATCGCGAATGGCAGGACGGCGATGTTGTCAAAATTCACCTGCCGATGAGTCTCCACACCGAGCCATTGCCGGGAACAACCAACCTGCTCGCGGTGCTTTACGGTCCGATTGTGCTGGCGGGCGAACTGGGCACCAACGGAATGCCTGCCGACCCCTATGCGCCGGATCAGACCAAATTTGTGAAATGGCCGCCGGCGCCGGCGCCCGTCTTCGTGGGTGACAACCATTCCATCCTGAAACGCATTCGCGCCACGCGCCGGCCGTTGACGTTTCGGACGAGACACCTGGCCCGCCCCGAAGACGTGACGTTGGTTCCGTTTTACGACGTGCAGCATCAGCGTTACACCGTGTATTGGCGCGTGCTTTCACCGGCGGAATGGAAGCAGCAACGCGCGGAAATCGAAACCCAATGGCAGCAGCAGTCGTCTTTAATGAAAAATCCGGCCGCCGGAACCAATATCAAAAGATAGTCTCACCATGAAGGCAAAGTACACCATCGGTCTTGATTACGGCACAAACTCGGTTCGCGCGCTGATCGTGGACACCGCCAGCGGGCGCGAAGCCGGCACGGCAGTTTGGCATTACGAGCACGGCACTGCCGGTGTGATCCTGTCCCGCGACCCCAACCTCGCGCGGCAACATCCCGCCGATTACGTCCAGGGCGCGGGAATCACCATCAAAAAGGCGCTCGCCGATGCGAAGAAAAACACCCGCGGTTTCAAGCCGGAACAGGTGGTCGGCATCGGTGTGGACACGACCGGGAGCACGCCGTTGCCGGTGGATGCCAACGGCCAGCCGCTGGCCTTTGATAAAAAATTTGCCAAAAACCCGGCGGCCATGGCCTGGCTCTGGAAAGACCACACCGGTGTGGCTGAAGCTTCGGAAATCACCGAACTGGCGCGGAAAACCCGTCCGCAATATCTCGCCAAATGCGGTGGTGTTTATTCCAGTGAATGGTTCTTCAGCAAAATTCTGCATTGCCTCCGCACGGCGCCCGAAGTATTCAACGCCGCGCATTCATGGATTGAACTGTCCGATTTCGTTCCCGCCGAATTGACCGGCACGCTCGCACCGGACAAATTCATCGCCGGAGTTTGCGCCGCCGGTCACAAGGCGATGTGGAACGCGAATTGGAACGGTTATCCCGACGCGGAATTTCTGTCGGAATTGGACCCGAGGCTGGCTGAATTGCGCTCGCGCTTGCCATCACGCGTTTACTCGGTAGATCGCGCGGTCGGCCGCTTGACCGGGGTTTGGGCAAAGGAAACAGGTTTGACGGCGGGAATTCCCGTCGCCGTCGGCGCCTTTGACGCGCATTTGGGTGCAATCGGCAGCGGCGTGGCCCCTGGCGCGCTGGTCAAGATCATCGGCACGAGCACCTGCGACATCACGGTGTGGCCGGGCGGCGAGAAGCTGGCGGATATTCCGGGTTTGTGCGGCATCGTCAACGGCAGCGTGCTGCCCGGTTATTACGGACTCGAAGCCGGCCAGTCGGCCGTCGGCGATATTTTCAACTGGTGGGTCCATTACGTTCAACCCGGCGGAAAAAAACCGCTGTCCCATGCCGATCTCGACAAGGCGGCCGCCCAGTTGCACGCGGGCGAATCCGGCCTGCTTGCGCTCGATTGGAACAACGGCAACCGCACCATCCTGGTGGACCAGCGGCTCACCGGTTTGCTGATGGGCCAGACGCTTTACACGACGCCGGTGGAAATCTATCGCGCGCTCGTGGAAGCGACGGCCTTCGGAGCGCTTGCCATCATCAACCGTTTTGAAGAGTACGGCGTGAAGATTGACCAGATCATCAACTGCGGCGGCATTGCCGAAAAGAGCCCGCTAACCATGCAGATTTACGCCGACGTGACCGGGCGGCCGATGAAAGTGTCGCGCTCCGCGCAAACGTGCGCCCTGGGGGCGGCGATCGCCGGAGCGGTGGTCGCGGGAGTTCACCGGAGTTTTTCTGCGGCGGAAAAGGCCATGACCGGTCTGAAGGCAAAAATTTACCAGCCGAATCCGAGGGAGCATGAGGTTTATCGTGAATTGTACGCGCTGTACAAAACGTTGCACGACGCCTTTGGCACGCGCGAGTGGAGCGGCAATCTGCATAATATTATGAAGAAACTGATTGAAATCCGCAGCCGCGTTCGGGAATAATCCGCCTTTCCTCATGCTCGACGAACTGAAGCAACAGGTTTGCGCGTCAAATCTCAAACTGGTCGCCGATGGTCTGGTGATTCAGACGTGGGGCAACGCCAGTGGCATTGACCGCCGTCGCGGGTTGATCGTCATCAAACCGTCCGGCGTGCCTTACGACGGGATGAAGCCCAAGCACATGGTTGTCGTGTCGCTGGAAACCGGCAAGGTGGTCGAAGGCCATCTCAAG
>JAJXYT010000008.1 GCA_021780375.1 bacterium
CGCTTTCTGCAATTTATGGCGTGGGTTATCTGCGGTCGTGGCAGGAGAAGCGTTCACTCGGTCCGATCTGGTTCTTCTATGGTCTGCTGGTGCTGGGCATGGTGCTCGTCCTGCTGGCGCGCAATGCCTTGCTATTCCTGGTGGCCTGGGAATTGATGGCGGTGGCGTCGTTCTTTCTGGTGACGTTTGAGCATGAACGCCAGTCCGTGCGCGAGGCGGGTTGGATTTACTTTGTTGCCACGCACCTGGGGACGGCGTTTCTGCTGGCCTTTTTCCTTCTGCTGGCGCGTGAAACCGGCTCGATGGATCTCGATGTCTGGGCACAACAGGGCATTCACACGCAGGGACTGGCAAATGTCCTGTTTCTGCTGGCGGTGATTGGATTCGGCACCAAGGCCGGGTTTATGCCGTTGCACGTCTGGCTGCCGGAGGCGCACCCGGCCGCACCGAGCCACGTCTCGGCGTTGATGTCGGGAGTGATGATCAAAACAGGAATTTATGGATTAATGCGCGCGTTCACGTTCCTGGGAACGCCGCCGTTATGGTGGGGGTGGGGACTCGTCGCCATCGGGATCAGTTCGGGCGTGCTGGGCGTGTTGTTTGCGCTGGCCCAGCACGATCTGAAGCGGTTGCTGGCCTACCACAGCGTGGAGAACATCGGCATCATTGCGCTGGGCCTGGGTGTCGGCCTGTTGGGCATGAGCACGGGCTCGGCGGTGCTGACGGTGCTGGGCTTCGGCGGCGCGTTGTTGCATGTCCTCAATCATGCCCTGTTTAAAGGCTTGCTGTTCCTGGGCGCGGGATCAGTGGCGCACAGCACCGGCACGCGTGAAATTGACCGCCTCGGCGGGTTGTTAAAACGGATGCCCTGGACGGCGACGGTTTTTCTCGTCGGCGCGGTCGCTATTTCCGGTTTGCCGCCGCTGAACGGTTTCGTCAGCGAGTTTCTGATTTTCTTTGGCGCGTTTAAAGGCGCCATTTCCACCAGCGGACCGGTTGCCGTGCCGTTACTGGCGCTGATTGCCGGTCTGGCACTCATCGGCGGGCTGGCCGTGGCCTGTTTTACCAAGGCGTTCGGCATCGTGTTCCTCGGTGAACCGCGCAGTGAGCACGTATCGCACGCCCACGAAACCGGGTGGTTCATGCGCCTGCCCATGTTGATCCTGGCGGCGTGTTGCGCCGGCATCGGTCTGTTCGCCCCCGTGGTGATCGGAGGCCTGCAAAAGGTTCTGGAGAATATGACGGCCCGGCGGCCTGAGGTTGTCAGTCTGACCCTTGCCAGCGCGACCGCCTCGCTGATGTTCGTGGTAATCGGGGCGGTGACCTTTTTGTTGCTGGTGGCCATGTTGGTTCTGGTGCGGCGCGGTTTGCTTGCGGACCGGCGGGTGGATGAGGATGTGACCTGGGGTTGCGGTTACCCGCAGCCGACGGTTCGGATGCAATACACCGCTTCCTCCTTTGCCCAGCCACTGACGGAGTTATTCCGGTCGTTGTTGGGCACAAAGACAAAAATATCGGCGCCGCGCGGGCTTTTTCCCGCCGAAGCCGCATTGAAAACCGAAACCCCGGACCTTTCCCGCGAGGAAATGTACCGGCCGATGTTCGAACGGGGCGAGGCGTGGTTGTCGCAATTGCGCTGGCTGCAACACGGCAATGTCCAGCTCTACATCCTTTACATCGCGGCGACATTGATGGTGCTGCTGGTCTGGAAATTCCGCTGACGATGAACCTCACTTCCTTCATTCCGTTGCTGTTGGCGCTGGGGTTGTCGCCGTTGTTGCCGGGTGTCATCAACCGCACCAAAGCCTTCTTTGCCGGCCGGCGCGGCCCGCCGCTGCTGCAAACGTATTTCGATTTGTGGAAGCTATTGCAAAAAGGCGCGGTGTATAGTCGGACGACCACGTGGCTGTTCCGCGCCGGGCCCATCATCGGGCTGGCGGCCACGCTCACCGCGGCCATGCTGATGCCGCTGGGGAATGTCCCGGCGCTCATTGCCTTTCCGGCGGACTTCCTGCTGTTTGCCGGTTTGTTGGGAGTGGCGCGGTTTTTCATCGTCGTGGCGGCGCTGGACACGGGTTCAAGTTTCGAAGGCATGGGCGCCAGCCGCGAAGTTTTCTTTTCCGCACTGGCCGAGCCGGCCTTGCTCGTGGCCTTGGCAACCCTGGCGCGGCAGGCCGACATGCTTTCACTCTCGACCCTGTTTGGACCGGTGTCCGGCGCGCACTGGCTGCCGGCCGGCCCGGTGCTGATACTGGTGGTGATTGCGCTGATGATTCTGTTGCTGGCGGAGAACGCACGCATCCCGGTGGACGATCCGAACACGCACCTTGAATTGACCATGATCCACGAAGTGATGGTGCTGGACCACGGCGGACCGGACCTGGCATTCGTCCTTTACAGCTCGGCCCTCAAGCTGTGGCTGTTCGCGGCGTTGATGGTCGGCATGATATTGCCGGCCACCGGCAACTCAGGGTTGAGCCTGTTACTGGCGGTGGGCGGGATGCTGATCGTGGCCGTGGTGGTCGGCGTGATCGAATCGGTCATGGCGCGGCTGCGGCTGGTGATTGTGCCGCAATTGCTCGTCGGCGCGGGCGCGCTGGTGGCGGTGGCGTTTTTGCTGAGTCTGGTCTGATCCGTATGTTCTTCACCAACCTCATTCTCGCGCTGGTGGTGCTGACCAATTTAAAGCTGCTGGGTTCCAGCCGGCTGGGCGCTTCGATCCGGGTCGTGGCGGCGCAGGGCGTGGCGCTCGGGTTGCTCCCGATTCTGGCGCACTGGCCGGAGTTGTCGGTACATTTCGGATTGCTGGCGGCGGGTACCATTGCCATCAAGGGTGTCGTTTTCCCGTGGCTGCTGTTCCGGGCAATCCGTGAGGCTGAAATCGCGCGCGAAGTCGAGCCTTACGTCGGTTACGCCGCGTCGCTGGTGACGGGGGCAGCCGCCCTGGGCGCGGCTTTCTGGTTGTGCACGCGATTGCCGGTTCCCGAAGGACTCGCCTCGCCGTGGCTGGTGCCGGTGTCATTTTTTTCCATTTTCGCCGGCCTGTTTCTCATCGTCAGCCGCAAGCGCGCGGTGAGCCAGGTCCTGGGTTTTCTGGTGCTGGAGAACGGCATTTACACGTTCGGCGTGGGGGTGGCCGTGCGGACGCCGTTCCTGGTCGAGGCGGGCGTGCTGCTGGACGTGTTTGTGGCGGTGTTTGTCATGGGCATCACCATTTTCCATATCAACCGCGAGTTCGATCATATCAACACCGACCGGCTGAGCACGTTGAAAGACTGATATGATTCTTACCCTGGTCATTCTGCCTTTGCTTGCGGGTCTGCTGGCGTTTGTCCTGCCACAGCCGGTGCTGCGGCGCGGACTGCTGATCGGGACGGCGCTGATGCATGCGGCCATCACGGCGGTCTGCTGGAAGGCGACGCCAACGCCGGCGTTGGACGGCTGGCTGGCGCTGGACGCGGCCGGGCTGCTGTTTCTTAGCATTACGAGCTTTCTGTTTTTGATGGTGTCATTTTATGTTGCGGGTTATCTCGGCCAGGAAGCCAACCGGCGCGCGATGGATCCGGAAGAGGGATTTCTCTTCGACAACGCGCCGGAAGCGGCATTCATTGGCTGCCTGCTTTTATTTCTGGCGGCGATGACGCTGGTGACGGTCAGCCAGCATTTTGGCTTGCTGTGGGTGGCCATCGAAGCCACCACGCTGGCGAGCGCGCCATTGATTTATTTTCACCGGCACCATCGTTCACTCGAGGCAACCTGGAAATATCTGCTCATCTGCTCGGTCGGCATCGCCCTGGCATTGCTGGCGAATTTCTTTCTGGGGGTGGCGGCGACGCAAACAACCGACAACGATTTTCCGATGGTGCTGCCCAACCTTGTGGCTCACGCTGCGAACCTGCAAACGCCATGGTTGAAGGTTGCCTGTGTTTTGTTCTTCGTCGGTTACGGCACGAAAATGGGCCTGGCGCCGTTGCATACGTGGCTGCCGGACGCGCACAGCGAGGCGCCGTCGGCCGTTTCGGCGCTGCTTTCGGGCGCGGTGTTGAACTGCGCGTTCCTGGGGCTCGTCCGCGTGCAGCAAATCTGCGTGGCGGCCGGTCTGGGAGATTTTGGCCGGGACGTGTGGATTGCCTTGGGGCTGATTTCGCTGGTGGTAAGCGCGGTGTTCATTCTCGGCCAGACGGATTACAAACGGCTGCTGGCCTATTCGAGCGTCGAGAACATGGGCATTATCGCGATCGGCGTGGGGTTGGGCGGCGTGGGCGTGTTCGGTGCCATGCTGCAAGCCGTCAACCATTCGCTTGCCAAAGCCATGCTGTTCCTGCTTTCGGGCAACATCCTGACCCGTTACCAAAGCAAAAACATCGCAAAGGTGCGCGGGCTGCTGCTGGCTGCGCCCGCGACCGGCCTGCTCTGGCTGGCGGGTTTTCTGGCGATCACCGGCACGCCGCCATTCGGATTGTTCCTCAGCAAATTCACCATTCTAAAAGCCGCGTTTGACGGCGGTCATTCATGGATTGCCATTGTGCTGCTCGGTTTCCTCGCGATCATTTTCATTGGCATGACGACGGCGTTTCTGGCCATGGCGCAAGGGGAGCCGGACAAAACCGCAAACCAGGGCGAAGACCGCTGGTGGCAAATCATGCCGCCCGCCGTGCTTGGCTTTCTGGTGCTGTGTCTGGGCCTGACGATTCCGGCAAAATTGAGCGGCGTGTTGCATCAAATCGCATTGACTTTGGGAGGCGCTCCATGAAAACCGGCGCCGCCAGTTTCATCCGCAACGGTGATGCCGTCGCGCTCGCGGAAATTCCCGGGCTCGACCTCGATGATTTCCGTGAACAAATCCTGCAATCCTGTGAAAACAACGGTCGCGTCATGGCGTTGTTCGGGCAACCGGGCGGCGCCGACAACGTCCGGCTTTACGTCGTGCTGGCCAACGACACGGAGGGGCAATTGACGCTCTGCTCGACCGAAGTGGCCGCGCGTTATCCCGCGTTGACGCCTGCCTGTGCGCAGGCGCACTGGTTTGAACGCGAAATTGCCGAGCAATGGGGGGTTCTACCGGAAGGGCATCCGTGGTTGAAGCCAATCCGGTTTCATCATTCCTGTCGCCCAGGCCACGATGCCTGGAACCGTTCCGCGGAAACGCCGCTCCGACCCGGAGTCACCGATTTCTTCACGATGACCGGCGAAGAAGTTCATGAAGTTGCGGTCGGCCCCGTTCACGCCGGCATCATTGAACCCGGCCATTTCCGTTTTCAATGCCATGGCGAAAAGGTTTATCACCTGGAAATTTCCCTCGGCTACCAGCATCGCGGCGTCGAACGCGCCCTGGTGGGCGGGCCGAACAAGCGAACGATTCCTTACCTGGAGACGCTGGCTGGCGACACAACCGTTGGCCACACGCTGGCCCATTGCGAGGCGATTGAAGCGCTGGCAGGCTGCCGCGTGCCGGCACGGGCGCAGGTTTTGCGCGCCATCGCGGTCGAACTGGAGCGACTGGCCAATCACACCGGCGACCTCGGTGCGCTGGCCGGGGACGTTGGTTACCTGCCCACAGCCAGTTATTGCGGGCGCATTCGGGGCGATTTGTTGAATCTGACGGCGTTGATTTGCGGGAGCCGTTTCGGACGGGGCCTGGTCCGGCCCGGCGGGGTGTTGTTCGATCTCGATGAGTCCCGCCAGTCACAACTGAATGAACGTTTGGAACAGGCCCGTAAGGATGTGACCAACGCGGTGAACCTGCTTTGGGACGCGCCGTCGGTGCGCTCGCGCTTTGAGAACGCCGGTCCGGTTTCGCGCGCGACCGCCCTGGAACTGGGACTGGTTGGCGTGGCGGCGCGCGCCAGTGGCATTGAACGCGACGTGCGGGCGCAATTTCCTTCGGGCATTTACCGGTTTGCGCAGATTCCCATGTCGTTGTACCACACCGGCACGGTCTTTGCGCGGGCGCATGTGCGCTGGATGGAAATCCAGCGTTCGCTGGCATTTATTTTTGATCAGCTCCAGGGGCTGCCGGAGGGCCCGGTGCGCGCGGAGATCGGCCCGCTGGCGTCGAATCGCGCAGTGATATCATTGACCGAGGGTTGGCGCGGCGAGATTTGCCATGTGGCGCTGACGGACCCGGCGGGAAAATTCGCGCATTATAAGGTCGTGGATCCGTCGTTTCATAACTGGATGGGACTGGCGCTGGCGTTGCGCAACCAGCAGATCTCCGATTTCCCGCTCTGCAACAAAAGTTTCAACCTGTCCTACTGTGGCCATGATTTGTAAAAATTCCATCCTGGTAGCAGTCCCGCGAAGCGGGATCGGTCCGCCCATTCTGCTCGCGAAGAAAGATGGAGCCGACTCACGTCGGCTGCTACCGCAGAAAGGGGGGGCTTTATGCTAAAAGTCCTGCTGGCGCGCGCTCATCAAAAGCACCGCACGGTCGGTTTTCCAAAGCAACCGCCGGTGTTGCCGGACCGATGGCGCGGCCGTCCGCAGATTGACGCCGCCAAATGCCCGGACGGCTGCCGCGTTTGCGCCGACGTTTGCCCGACTGACGCCATCAGGGTGGAGGGCCGGGGGGTTGAGCTTGACCTGGGCCGGTGTCTCTTTTGTCCCGAATGCGAGCGCGCGTGCCCGGAGGGCGCCATCCGTTTCACCGCCGAACATCGTCTGGCCACTTCCAGCCGCAACGCGCTCGTGCTGGCGGAAAAGGAATTTCAATTGGCGAAGGCGCTGGATGAAAAATCACGGAGGCTGTTTGGCCGGTCGCTCAAACTGCGCCAGGTCAGCGCCGGCGGGTGCAACGGCTGTGAAGCCGACGTAAACGTGCTGACCACGGTGGTGTTTGATTTGGGCCGGTTTGGCATTCAGTTTGTGGCGTCGCCGCGTCATGCCGACGGCCTGCTGATTACCGGGCCGGTTACACAAAACATGGAATCGGCTTTGGGCCAGACCTATCAGGCGGTGCCGTCCCCCAAACTGGTGATTGCCGTCGGGGCCTGCGCCATTTCCGGCGGTCCTTACCTGGGCCACGCCGAACAACGAAACGGCGTGGAAAGTGTTCTGCCGGTGGATCTTTACATTCCCGGCTGTCCGCCGCATCCGATCACAATTTTGGACGGTTTGCTGCGTCTGTTGGGGCGGCTGGATTCGGCTTGCTGACTTTCGCCCATTATGTCATGAATAGACACGCACGGTTTTATGAATGCATTGAATGAATTACTTCAGGATCTGATCAAACTTCAATCCCTCGAATTCAGCGAAGTGGAAGACAAGGAGACCAAGGCCGCCATGACGGAGTTGCGCGCCAAAATTCCGTCGCAGATTCTCGGCCATTACGATCGCCTGGTCGCAAAAGGGAAAAAAGGGATTACGACGGTTCGCGATCAGGTCTGCACCGGTTGCCACATGCGCGTGCCCATCGGCGGGATCATGGCGCTGAAACATGGCGAGGACATCCAGCTCTGCGAAAATTGCGGCCGGTATCTTTATCTGCCGCCTGCGGCGGAAGCCGAACCGGCAAAAGCCGCGGAGCCAACGGCCCATCCCAATCCCAAACCGGCCCGGAAACCCCGCAAGTCGAAGAAATCCTTGCAGACGGTTTGACCGTCCATCGGAAAGTTCGCCGCCGCGGCTATTCCTGAATAAAGTAGCTCAGGTTTTCCAGTTCAATGGCCAGATTGACGTTGTGGACCATGACTTCCTCGGGCACGGAAAGGGGAATCGGGGCAAAATTCAAAATGCCCGTGATGCCGGCAGCGACGAGTTGATTGGCCACCTCCTGGGCGACGGCGGCCGGCACGGTCAGAATCGCCATCCGGGCGCCGTGCTGGCGGACAAAGTCCGGGAGCTGGTCCATGCCCAAAATCGGCTGGCGGACTTTTTTGTCGCGCTGCCGGCGCGGGTCGGCATCAAAGCCGGCGACGATTTCAAATCCTTCCTTCCCGAAACCACGATAGGAGAGCAAGGCGAGGCCGAGATGACCGACGCCGACCAGAATGACCGGTTGCAGTCGCGAGGTGCCGAGTTCATCGGCGATTTTTTTCGACAGGTCCGGCACGTCATAGCCGAGGCCGCGGGTGCCAAAGGTGCCAAAGCAGGCGAGGTCCTTGCGCAATTGCGTGGGCTTGACGCCGGCCGCCCGGGCGAGCGCCTCGCTGGACACGGTGCCGATGCCGTTCTCGCGCAGCCGCGCCAGGCAGCGCAGATAGATCGAAAGCCGATAGATCGTCTTGCGCGGTATGACCGGGTTCGTTTTCTTCAAGGCGTGCAGAAATTAAGCGGACGAATGTTGAATAGCAAGTGTGCGAATGATGATGAGTGCCAGGCACTGATTGCCGGCAATTTCCTGCTGGTCAAGCGCGGGGTTTTGGTGGATGGTATGTGCCGATAAAATCATGTTCACAGGAACTTACACCGCTATTGTGACGCCGTTTAAAAACGGCCAGATCGACGCGCCCGCCCTGGAACGCCTCGTCAAGCTGCAGATCAGGGCTGGCGTGGATGGCATCGTGCCCGTCGGCACCACCGGCGAATCGCCGACGGTGGATTACGAGGAGCATCTCGAAATCATCGCGCTTACGGTGAAATGTTGTGCGGGCAAGGTGAAAGTGCTTGCCGGCACCGGCGGGAATTCGACCAGCGAGGCGGTTTACCTGACGCGCGAAGCTGAGAAAATCGGCGCCGATGGATCGTTGCAGGTTGCGCCGTATTATAACAAGCCGACGCAGGAAGGTTTGTTCCAGCATTTCCAGGAAATCGCAGGCACGACCAGACTGCCCATTGTGCTTTACAGCATTCCGGGACGTTGCGGCGTCGAAATCGGCGTCGAGACCGTGCGGCGCCTGGCGCGCGAATGCCGGAACGTCATCGGCATCAAGGAAGCCGGCGGCAGCTGCGACCGGGTGTCGCAATTGCGCGCGGCGCTCGGCCCGAAATTCGTGATTCAAAGCGGCGACGATTCGCTCACGCTGCCGTTCATGGCCGTGGGCGCGGACGGTGTCATCAGCGTGGCATCCAATGTCGTTCCCCGAGAGGTGGCGCAAATGGTGGCCGCCTTCCGGCGCGGCCAGATCCGGAAGGCGTCGCAACTTCATGCGAAATATTATCCGTTGTTCAAGGATTTGTTTATCGAGACGAACCCGGTCCCCATCAAGGCCGCGCTGGCGATGAAGGGGTTGATCCAGGAAGAATATCGTTTGCCGCTGGTGCCGATGAGCGCGGCCAGCCGCGCAAAATTACGCGCGACCCTGAAGGCGTGCGGGGTTTTGAAATAAGTTGGAGTCCGGCCTTTAGCCTGCCCGGACCGGCTGAAGCCCGAACTCCAACATTCATCAACTATGACTAGAATTATAATCACCGGAGCCAAAGGCCGTATGGGCCAGGCGCTTGTTTCGTGCGCGAAGAATTTTCGCGAAGTGCAAATCGGTGCGCAAATTGACATGGGGGACGATCTTCCCGCCGCCGTCGCGCAAGGCGACGTGGTCGTTGATTTCAGCACCCATACGGCGACGGCGGACATCGCGGGTTTGTGCGCGCGTCACAAGAAAGCCATGGTCATCGGCACGACGGGACATACCAACGCCGAGCGAAACGAGGTGTCGAAGTTCAAAGCGAAAATTCCGATGGTTTGGACCGCGAACTTTTCAACCGGTGTCAACACGCTGTTCTGGCTGGCGCGCAAAGCGGCGGAGATTTTGGGACCGGACTACGATCTGGAAATCATTGAAATGCATCACCGCATGAAAATCGACGCGCCGAGTGGCACCGCCAAAACGCTGGCGCAGATTCTGGCGGAAGTGCGCAAGCAGCACTTGGACAAGGTGGCACGGCATGGCCGGCTGGGCATTGGCGAGCGCGCGCCGGGGGAGATTGGCATTCATTCCCTGCGCGGCGGCGACGTGGTGGGCGATCACACGGTGATTTTTGCCGCCAACGGCGAGCGCGTCGAGCTGACCCACAAGGCTTCCAGCCGCGACACGTTAGCCAACGGCGCGTTGCGTGCGGCGCTGTGGGTGGTCAAACAAAAGCCCGGCCTTTACGACATGCAGGACGTGTTGGGACTGAAATAAAGGCTGAAGGCTGAAGGCTGAATTCTGAAGTCTCGCGTGAAGTCGCCCAACGGCCTGAAATGGCCGCCAACTGATGCCATCCTCAACCTTCCATTCTCCATCTTCGCTGGCGATTGTTGCGCTCGGTTCCAATCTGGGCGATTCACGAGAAATCATTCTGCAGGCAATGGCGCGACTGCAAGATTTTTCCGACCGGCCGATTCTTAAATCTTCACTCTGGCAAACATCGCCGGTGGATTGCCCGCCGGGCTCGCCGAGGTTCGTGAATGCGGTCGTTGGTCTGGTGCCGCGCGAGAATGAAACGCCGGAGTCGTTGCTGGACAAACTGCAATCGCTTCAAAAGGAATTCGGCCGCCAGCCGCGAAGAATCCTCAACGAACCACGTCCGCTGGATTTGGATTTGATTGTCTTCGGCTCAGAGACTCGCGACTCGCCGGAACTGGTTTTACCGCATCCCCGGGCGCATCTGCGGCGATTTGTGCTTCAGCCATTAAGCGAAATCGCGCCGGATTTGGTTTTGCCGGGTCAAAGCCGAACGGTTGCCAAACTGCTGGCGGAGCTTTCCTCCGACGAAGTCCTCAAACGGCTTTAACCACGGACTCCGATAAATCGCGAGCAGGTGAACACGGATTTGAAAGGCGGCGGAGGGCCGCCGCAGTCCATAGCCTGGCGGAAATTCAGGGCGACCCGGCGAACGCGAAGCGTCTTGGAGTGCGCCAGCCCTCCGGCGCTTTGGAATGGGGCAATGGCAAATCCGAACGCAGCAACGGACATGCGTCCGCTCATTATTTCAGGCGGAGAAGTTGGAGCCGACTCACGTCGGCTGCTACGGCATTCCGGATTCCGCGTTGGCAATTTGTCGCGTCCCGCATGGCAGGACAGACGGGAACTGTTTTCCTGAGTTTATTTTCGGATGGACGATCGGTGATGAATACGATTTGAGTTTTACGCTCGCCCTCACCTTTTATCCTCTGCCCCAGGAGAGGAAACAGCTATGGGCCGATTTTGGTTTTGCCGGTGAACGTTCGGCTAACTCAGCCGTATGAACGTTCGGGTAGGCGGCGACAATTCTCCTTCTCCCTGGGGAGAAGGCCGGGTTGAGAGAGGTCGTAACCCAAAGCCGATGACTCAACGCTGCAAATCACGTTTTTCCAAAAATTCGTTTGTATTCGAGGCCGACGTAACGGTCGGTCATGCCGGCGAGGTAATCGCATACCGCGCGATAAAGGCCGGTTTTGGACGCGCGCCGGCGAGCGCCCGCGCCGATTTCCTTCGGGTGCGCCAGGTAATAATTGAAAAGTTGTTCCAGCATTTTGAGCGCCCGCTGGTTGGGTTCGAACACGACAGAGTTGAAATATAAATTTTCGTAGAGGTAATCGCGCAGCTCCAGATTCAACGCGCGGCGTTCGGGGCTGTGCTGCACGAGCGCCTTCGGAAAAAGCCGGACTTCGTCGGCCGATCCCACGCCGGAAGTGGTCACCAACTGCTCGCTGGTTTCGACGACGTCATGGATTTGCAGGTCGATGATGGTGCGGATGATGAAATAGCGGCGGCATTCGTCGGGCAGATCGCCGTGTCCCTTTTTCACGAGCCGTGCCGCCTGTGTCCAAAGGCGGACGTCCCGGCGCAGGTTGCTTTCGGATAACAATCCGGATTCGAGTCCGTCGTCAAGGTCGTGGCTGTAATAAGTGATTTCGTCGGCGAGGTTGGCAATTTGCGCTTCGAGCGAGGAATTTTTGGCGTCGAACCCTTGCCGCCGGCCCGGATGGTCGTAGGCGGTGTAGTGTTTCACCAACCCTTCGCGCACTTCCCAGGTAAGATTCAGGCCGGGAAAATCGGGGTATTTCTGTTCCAATTCCTCGACGATGCGCAGGCTTTGCCGGTTGTGCTCGAAGCCTCCGTGCTTCCTCATCAAGCGGTTTAAAACCGTCTCCCCTTTGTGGCCAAAGGGGGAATGCCCGAGGTCGTGCGCCAGCGCGATGCTTTCGGCCAGGTCTTCGTTCAGCTTCAACGCGCTGGCGATGTTGCGTGAAACGGCGGCGACCTCGATGGTGTGGGTCAGGCGCGTGCGCAGATGGTCGCCGGTGCCGTTCAGAAAAACCTGCGTCTTATATTCCAGGCGGCGGAAGGCGCGGGAATGGATGACGCGATCGCGGTCGCGCTGGTAATGGGTGCGCCACTGGGGGGGCGGCTCTTCGTAACGGCGTCCGCGGGAATCACCGCTGAACTGGGCGTACGGCGCAAGGATCTGCCGCTCGATTCGTTCCAGTTCCTGGCGGGTGCGGGGCATGGCCCAATTAAAAAGGAAAAATTAAAAAGGCAAAAGGCAAAACCGGGCAACCAGCCCGTCAGTTGGCCAGCCCGCCTTCGCCCGGAAGCTACGGCGCGGCAAGCAGTTTCCGGACGGAAATGCCGCGCAGTTCGAACAGCCGGTGAATGACGTCTTCAATCAAATTGTTCGGACAGGATGCGCCGGCGGTGATGCCGACCGTGATTTTGCCGGGCGGCAGCCAGTCGCGGGTCTCGGTTTCTTTTTTAGCGTGCTGGTCGTAATGGCGGATGAGCTGGTCCGACTCCATTTTGGCCGCGTTCTTGATGAAATACGTCGGCAGTTTGGCTTCGCCCATTTCGGCGAGATGCGACGTGTTGGATGAATTATAGCCGCCGATGACGATGAGCAAATTTATCGGCTCGCGCAGCAGTTTTTGCAGCGCGTCCTGGCGGTCCTGCGTCGCGCCGCAAATCGTATCAAAGAAACGGAAGTGTTCGGCAAGCTCGGCGGCGCCGTATTTCTTCTCCATGGCGGCTTTGAAGCGGTGTTGCACCTCCTCGGTTTCGCCGCGCAACATGGTGGTCTGGTTCGCCACGCCGACCGCCTGCAAGTGCTGTTCCGGATCAAACCCCTGCGAATACGAGCCTTTGAACTTATCCAGAAATTCCTGCTTGTTGCCGCCCTGGACGATGTAATGGCAGACGTAATCCGTTTCGGCGAGGTTGAAGACCACCAGATAATGTCCGCTGCCGTAAGCGCGCGCCTGCGAACTGGTGGCCTTGGTTTCCTCGTGCCAGGCCTTGCCGTGAATGATGCTGGTGACACTTTCCTTGGAATATTGCCGGACGCGCTTCCAGACACTCATCACGTCGCCGCAGGTCGTGTCCACGAGCACACAACCCTTTTCTTCAAGCCGTTTGCGCGTGCCGACTTCGGTGCCAAACGCCGGAATCATCACGACATCGCCGGCATTCAGGCGCGTCATTTCCTCCTCGGTCGGCTTGGGCGAAATGATCTGGATGCCCATGTTGCGGATCTGGTCATTGACCTCGGGGTTGTGAATGATTTCGCCGAGCAGGTAGATGGGTTTATCGGGCGGGAAATATTTCCGCGCGGCGTAGGCGAGGTCAATCGCGCGCTCGACGCCATAGCAGAAACCGAATTCCTTCGCGAGCTTCACCGTGAGGCTGTCCGCGGAGAGCACGCAGCCGTTGGCGCGGACGCGCTCGACGAGTTCGCTGCGATAATGCGAGAGCACCTGGGCCTGGACGGCCTCGAGAATATCGGGCCGGCGGAGATTGACTTTCTTCTGCGGGGCGGCTGCTTCGGTTGTCATAACGGAAAGAAATGTAACATGATGCCGGACATCGTCGAGTGCGAAAGCCGGGGACGCAAGATTTCAAGCCCACCGTCGCTGAAAATTTTCCACCCGACAAAACCCCGGCATGTCAACGGCTTATCCCTGTTCGATCCGGGAACCATGAATAAAACAGTTTGCTTTTCAAGAGTAGTTATGCTTTACTATGATCATCTTGCCGTGATAGGCAAACAATAGGGAGCAGAATGCGCACGGTGCGGGTAATGAATTCTCAGACGCTCCGGCCGGTTTCAGAACTCGCGCTGTCGAGGAAACCGGGTGTGTGTTGTCATTTTGGCATAGTTTGATGTAGATGTTATGAACACTCGGCGGAAGCTTCATATTGCACTTTACTCACCCGGAACGGTCGGCTTGGGGCACATGCGGCGTAATCTGCTGATCGCCCAAGTCCTGGCTGAGTCCGGTTTACAGTCGGTCAATCTGCTTATCACGGAGGCCCGGGAAGCCAGCGCCTTTATAAATGCCATGCCGCCCGGCATGGATTGTCTGACGCTGCCCGGATTGAGCAAAGGCCTGGACGGCGTGTGCCGGCCGCGGTATCTGGATCTGCCGCTCAAGGAAGTGATTGCGATACGGGCCCGGGCCATTCGGGCGGCCCTTAAGCAGTTCCAGCCGGATTTGCTGATTGTGGATAATCTCCCCCGTGGAGCCTATCGGGAGCTGGATCCGGCGCTTAAACTGCTCAAGGCGGCCGGTCGCACCCGTTGTGTGCTGGGGCTGCGTGATGTGCTGGACGAGCCGTGGTCGGTCCACGAAGCCTGGTTCCGTTGGAAGAACGAACAGGCCATCCAGGAATATTATGACGCGATCTGGGTCTATGGTGATCCGGCCGTTTACAACATGATTGAGGAATACCGCTTTCCGCCCAGCATCGCGTCAAAAATCCATTTCGCGGGTTATCTCGATCAGCGGCGGCGCCACGCGTTCATCGCCCCGGAGGGGAGCGATCCTTTTGAGCAGTTGTCCCTGCCCACTCATGGGTTGATTCTGTGTCTCGTCGGCGGCGGGCAGGACGGCGACCGGCTGGCCAGGGCGTTTTCGGAAGCCGAATTGCCTGTCCATTCCTACGGCGCCATTCTGACCGGTCCCTTTATGCCGCCCGAAGTCTATCAGCAGCTTGCCCGGCGTGCCGCCAGCCATCCGCGTCTGCGCGTGCTGAAGTTCGTCAGCGAGCCGACGACGCTCATCGGCCGGGCCAACCGGGTGGTTGCCATGGGCGGTTATAACACGGTTTGCGAGGTGCTTTCCTTCAATAAGCCCGCGCTCATCGTGCCGCGGGTGGGCCCGCGGCGAGAGCAGCACATCCGCGCCGAACGTTTCCGGCAGTTGGGATTCGTTGATACATTGAACGGAACTGAAGTCAATTCGCAGGCGCTTACGGAATGGTTGAGTCGGGACCGTCCCTCGCCTCAAATCGACGGACGCCTTGACCTGCATGGGCTGGACCGTCTGCCAGCCATGGTGGAAGACCTGCTCGCGCAGCCGCGCCAAACCGTCCTGGCCCAATGAATTCCCGCTCCGCCGATTTTAAACCGACCCCGGTTCGAATTGGTTACATCTTGAAAATGTTTCCCCGGTTGTCGGAAACGTTCATTCTGAACGAAGTGCTGGAATTGGAACGACAGAATGCCGAATTGCAGATCTTCTCTCTGAAACGACCTGCCGATGCTGTCGCCCACGCACAAACTGCCGCCGTTCGGTCGCCGGTGATCTATCTGCCGGAAAAAATATCGCAGGCACCGCTGCGAATTCTGCTGGCCCAGGTTCACGTCTGGCGGAGACATCGCCGGGAATGGCGGCACATGTTCAGGAACGCGTTGCGGCGTGTCCGATCCCATGATGATTCGAGCTCCCTGGAAGCCTTGTCCCAGGCCTGTTGCCTGATCCGGGAAATGCGCGGCGTTCGCCATTTGCATGCGCATTATGCGAACGTTCCGGCCAGGATCGCCCTCATCATTCACCGCCTCACCGGATTGCCGTACAGCATCACCACCCATGCCAAAGATATCTTTCAGAACGATCCGTTTGTCTCGCTTAAATTGCACGAACGGATGAGTCGCGCGCGATTCGTCATCGCCAACAGCCGATATAGCGCGGAGCACATTCGCTCCCGCGTCGACGGCCGCGCGCAGATCCACACCGTCTACAATGGACTGGATCTTGAGGCCTTTGTACCACGTGCCGACGAACCGGTCGAACCGATGATTCTGAGTGTGGGTCGGCTGGTGGAAAAGAAAGGCTTCCCCGATCTCGTGGCTGCCTGCCAGATTTTGAAACAGCGACACATTCGATTCACCTGCGAAGTGATCGGCACCGGTGTTCTGTCGGGTGCACTGAAGGAGGAAATCCGCAGTCGCGGTGTCGCCAATTGCGTCCGAATGATCGGGCCACTCCCGCAAGAGACACTGCGAACACATTATCACCGCGCAAGCATTTTTGTCCTGCCTTGTCGCCCGGCTGGCGATGGCGACCGGGACATTCTGCCGAACGTAGTCAAAGAGGCCATGGCGATTGGCATTCCGGTGGTGACTACCCATTTGGAAGGAATGGACGAACTGATCGAAAACGGAGTCAGCGGTTTGCTGGTAGCGCCGGGTGATGTGCCCGGGCTGGCGACCTGCATGGAGACGTTGCTGGGAGATCCCCAATTGCGGCACCGGCTGGCCGCGCAAGGCCGGAAAGTCGTCGAACAACGGTTTGACCGGCGGGCAAACGTCCTCCAACTCCGCAACCTGTTCGAGCAGGAACCGGCGCCAACCGTCATTCCGGCTGCGGTGCCGCCCGATTCAGTCACTACTCATGAAGCGCCTTGCCTACGTTAGCGCCGACCCGGGCGTTCCCATCTTTGGCCGCAAGGGTTGCTCGATTCACGCGCAAGAAGTGCTGCGCGCTCTCAGTCGACGAGGCGCGACGGTGGAGTTGTTCAGCCCCAGCATGGAGGGCGGACCGCTCCCGGGGTTGGAAGCGATTTCCCTCCATCCATTGCCGCGTCCGCCCGGGGCCGAACCTGCCGCCCGTGAACAAGCGGCGCTGGCCGCCAATGAATTACTGACGGCCCAATTAGAATTGGCCGGCCCCTTCGATTTCGT
>JAJXYT010000057.1 GCA_021780375.1 bacterium
CGACCTTGGGATCAATCATCACGAACCGGAGCTGGTCGGGCGAGAAACGGTAGAGCAGCGAGGCGATGATGGAGTTGATGCAGACCGATTTACCCGAGCCCGTGCTGCCGGCGATGAGCACGTGCGGCATTTCAACCAGATCGGCCACAATGGGATGGCCATAGACGTCCTTGCCCAGCGCAACCGGAATCTTCGCCTTGCTGTTGCGCCATTCGTCCGACTCGAACAGGTCGCGCACGATGACTTTGGTTTTGATGTGATTCGGCACCTCGACCCCGACGGAACTTTTGCCGGGCACGGGCGCGAGGATGTGGATGCGCTCGGCTTTGAGTGCGGCGGCGATGTTGTTGGAAAGCGCGGTGATCTTTTCCAGCTTCACGCCCGGCGCGGGGTGCAATTCGTAGCGCGTGATGGTCGGGCCCTTGGTGATGTCGCCGAGCGAGACCTCGATATCGAACTGCGCGAGCGTCTGTTGCATGAGCCGCGCGTTGGCCATGAGTTCATCCTTTGACTCGGTGGGTTTCACGGTCAGGTCCGGATGCTGGAGGAAATCCAGCGGTGGCAACTGGTAATTGCCAATGATGGGCGTCGAGGCGACGGTGAGGGGCTTGCGTTTCTTTGGCCTGGGTTTGGCCGGTATGGAACCGTCCGCAATGTGAACAACCGGTTCGGCGGGTTTTTCCGACTCGGTTTTTTCCGGTTCCGCGGTCCGGGGTTCCCCGGATTTTTCCGCTTCCGATTTTCGGCCGAGCACGTCGTCCGTCGTGGCGGCGGGAACCTCGCGCGGAGTGTCTGCTTCCGGGTCACCGGCGGCCGTGGGCTTTCGTCCTGACACCGGCACCAGGGCTTCTTCCGCACTGACAACCTCCTTGACCACACCGCCGGGCAGGGTGGTTTTGCGGATGCGCGCGGTCATGGGTTTGGCCTGCGGCACACTCAGATCCCGGACGGTGGGTTCGGGCACCGGCTGCATATCCGCTCCCAGGCCGGTACGCGAGACTTCTTCCTGCAACTTTTTGGCCTGTTTTTCCAGTTCGCGCGCCCGGCGTTCCAGCGCACTGTTCTCCGCCGATTCCGGTTCCGGTCCGGTTTTCGCCGCGGGCATTTTTTCCAGAAAACCGCGGATCCATTCGCCGAGCCGGAAATTGGTCAGGAACAGCAGGCTGATGAGACAAAGCGCCAAATAAACAATGGTCGCTCCGATGGTCCCCAGGAGGCTGAAGCCATATTCATAGCGCGGAGTCTGGCCAAAGGTCAAAAATCCCAGCCAGCCACCCGCACTGAGTGAACCGATGGACTCACGGACTTTTCCAAACCATCCGGCGTTGTCCATGATGTAGAGCAGCCCGGTGAGGGATATCACCAATCCGGTTGACCAGATCAACGACCAGCGCAGACGTTCCCGCAAGTGGCCGGGAAAATTCAGCAGGTAAGCCAGGCCAAAAAGGGCGAGCAATGCCGGCAAAAGGTAGGCCACCAGGCCCAACGGAATGAACGAAGCCCATGCCAGATAAGCGCCGAGCGGGCCGATCCAGTTGTGGGCGGGCTTGTCCAACCGCGTCGTCAGGAAGGAAATGTCGTCGCGGTCAAACGACCATTGCGCCACCAGCAGCAGCAGCGCGGCGAAGAGCAGCGCCACGCCGATGATGTCGCCAAAACCGTGGGCGGAATTCGATGACGCCTTGCGTGACATGGCCGCAGCGTAACAATTCAACGCGGCGACTTCAAAGTTGAAATTGCCCGTCCACGGCGTTCAGGCTTTGGCAGATTTGGACTTGGCGGTGATTTGCAGACGCAACTGTTTCGTCCGTTTTTGAGCGTCGGTGAATTGCTGGGGCGTCAGTCCCTTTCGCAGCAGGT
The DNA here is from genome assembly GCA_021780375.1 of bacterium. GTDB lineage: Bacteria > Verrucomicrobiota > Verrucomicrobiia > Limisphaerales > UBA11358 > UBA11358. The sequence goes on from JAJXYT010000057.1 coordinate 1,861, forward strand.
CGCGGCTCTCGGCGGCATCCGAATCGGCTTTGGCCGCTATGCTGAACCACGCATACGCCTCCACGATGTCCTTCTCCACGCCCTGGCCATTGGCGTAGCAGTAGCCCAGATTGGATTGGGCCTCGGGATGGCCCTGTTCGGCGGCCTTGCGATACCAATTCGTCGCCTCCTCCGCGTCCTGCTCCACGCCCCGGCCATTGTCATAGCAATAGCCCAGATTGGATTGAGCGGGGGCGTAATTCTGTTCGGCGGCCTTGCGAAACCACTTCACCGCCTCCGCTTTGTCCTTTCCCACCCCCTGGCCATTGGCGTAGCAGTAGCCCAGGTTGAATTGAGCGGGGGCGTAATCCTGCTCGGCGGCTTTGCGATACCACTTCACCGCCTCCCTTGGGTTCCTCGCCACGCCCCGGCCATCATCGTAACAGAAGCCCAGATTGAATTGCGCCTCGGCATCGCCCTGCTCGGCCTTGGTTTTATATTCCAGAAATTTGCCGGGAACGGCGGGACCTTTCGGTGTGGTGGCACGGGTCGAAAACAGACGGCTGATGAAATCGGAAACGGCGGCTCGAAATCTTTTCATCAGACTGAAACCTACGCCTTAACCATCCAGAACTGCAAGTCCAATTCGGTCGTCCGGTCGCGCGCCGATCGTCGTCCGTCCGTCACTTCGCGCTTGCCAACGCGCAGCGGGATTGTCAGGCTCTTAATCCCGCACGTGCGCGGTTAGCTCAGTGGTAGAGCACTACATTGACACTGTAGGGGTCACAGGTTCGAACCCTGTATCGCGCACCAGCCTTCGCTCGAAGTGTGAGTCTGCGGTGATTATGTCCGGAATGCGTGGAAGTAAGCGGAAGGAAGCGCAAAGAAGCGCAACATCAATGACTTACGCATCGAAGGTGCGCGCCTTCGATGTCCGGTTTTCCGAGCGATGTCCGGTTTCAAAGTTCCAAACGCCGACATCAACAATAGCCAATGAAATCAATGGGTTTCAACTTTTGGAACTGAAAACCGGACAGAATCACCGTGAATTAAATGGGGTGGAACCTGGAACTTGGCCCGATCCGGGCGGGTTAAGGGTCGATTATCGGGCGGTTAAAGGGCAAAAAAAAGCGCCAGCCGGCAGATGCCAGTCGGCGCGGGTTGGAAGGCTATAAATCAATCCGCAGTGGTTCTGATCTGGTTCGCTTTGTCTACGGCCACCTCAAAATCATGCCGGTTTTGATCTATGGTGAGATATACTAAATCAACGATACCGGCATTCCGCTGGCCCTCGAAGTCCTTATTCGGTGTTTCCCCTTCTTCGTATGACAACATGATATTCGTTAACGTGTGCAACAGAGCGTTCGAGCGCCGTATCGCGGATTCCAAGTCGAGTACTATTGAGGCCGCGGTTTCTGAGTCGTTATGTACCGCTTCAACTGAACCATTGATTTGTGCATTCATTGTGTATTTCCTCCAGGGTTAAGTTTGTTAACGCTCTTGCTCCTCAACCCATTTTTGGAGCAAGAGGGTGATTTCACCGCCTGGCTCGCGCTTGCCAGAAAGCCAGCGCGAAACACTTGCCAGTGGAACCTTGCCGCCGGTGGCGCGCGTTAAGAAATTCGCCAGCGCGGACATTTTCCCAGTCTCCTGTGTGGCCCGGTTAAGGCGTTCCAACAAACTTGGCAGTCGCGGTTTCACATGCAACCCTTTATCAGATGTTGCCGGATGCGTCAACTTTATTTTTTTGACTGCCGCTTTCGCACTGGGGCTGTGGCTAAACGCCAACCGCTCCAAGGCAAATGCGAACTGTAGCTTCTTTTGTTCGTCAAGTTCTTTCGCTACCGACTGGATCAAACTTGTTACATTTTCCAGATGCGATTCTGCATGACTAACGCCCAAGCGACGGAAATCAAAAATGAGCTTTTCTTCGCCGTTCGCCTCCATTTTCAATTCTTTTAATCGGGCTTCGACTATTGCCGCCAAGTGCCTCCCATACACAATTGAAAACAATTCTCGCTCACTAATTGCATTCAATAAAGCCTGTGAAATTGGGGTGAATGGTTGTTGCGGCAATTTGCCGGTGGCTAGCCAGCGCAGGTTAATATTGAAAAGGCTACAAAAGGATATGCCCTCACGGAATTTCAGGGGCACGCGCACCGCCTCGACATTCGCCACCTGTGCGCGCGTCAGGCCAAGCCGTGGCGCTAGAGCATCCTGGCTCATTCGATTGTAGCGCCGAACAGCCGCGAAACGCCGGGAGATGTCTTTTTCCCTGTCTGGCAGCGGCTTAAACAGCGAGGTTCTACGCTTTTCCCGCACATGGGAATTTAACCTGAAAAAAAGTTCTGTGAAAGGATTGACATTACACGTTTTGTGTTATTAAATTGCGGCACATGGCGAAAGCAGCCACAAAACGACCTTACAAGCGCCGCCGCTCGCTGGTGGCAGCGGCGAAGGCCCTTGGTGTCACTTACGGTCATCTTCGGCGTGTGGCCTATACATATGAGAGGATTAGCCCAAAACTGCTTTCCAGCTACCGTGAGTGGAGGCGAAAGCAATGAGCCGCCGCCGAAAAACAAACCGCTGTTTGGATGCCCGCTACGAACAGGACCTCGAACAACACAAAGCCGCCATCACTCGCGCGAACCGGCAACAGATTTCGTCTCCGCAAATTCCACCGAACACTCAACCACAAGAGACTTTACCGAAAGGCACCCTATGTCCGTCGAAAATTTATCCATTGACCTGAACGCAGAGCTAAACCAGTTACGCTCCTTCCGCGACTCCCACCGGGAACAATTTGATGCAATGCGCGAGCGGAATGAGCGGCATGGCCGCGTGGGTTCCTGGTTTAAAACCGGACGTGAGCGCATTGAGACGCAAAAGCAGCTAATCGCTGCCATCAAAGAGGCGGTCGGCAATTTTACGGGCGGAGATTTCGGCGCATCAATATACCGTCAGATTGTGGTAAGCGGTGCCGCTCCGGTGAGCTCCATGCAGAGCACAGCCCACCAGCTAGCCGGTGCGTGGCTGTTGTCCAATTTCGGGCCTGCCATCGTAAAGGCGGCGGAAGCCGACCTGAAAAACCAGGAGAATGAATACTCGCTGTTTTTGAAGGACGAGGCCGGCACGTTAAAGGAACTTCACCTGATTTGAACGTGCGCGCCTCGTGCGCGGTCGACTCGCGGAAATGAAATTTTTGCAAAATGTTTTAGGTGTAACTAAGGGCGTCAAGCACAGCGACCCCGCAGTTGGCAACACCTGCCAAAGCCGGGCAGCAGCACGCTGCCCGGCCCTTACTCTTAGCCGGCATCGAGCCGATCGTGTTGGTGGCGGCAAGCTGTTCTTCCCGCCGGCGCTTTCAGGTGTCTGCGCCCCTCTTGATGCCGGTGAATCTTTTTCTGGCTGCGCCAGTATTGAGTTATGAGTCTTGTGAAATGGATCGGCCCGACGAACGCCCTGGTTCTCAGCCCCAAATCGCCCAAGTTCGTCAACTCGGATCGCGTGCGCGCGACGGACATTTACATGGGCCTCCAGTCGCTGTGCGCCGCCTCGATGCTCCCGCGTGGCACTTTCGGATCGGGAATGCGCGCCGGCTGGGTCGTCAACCAATGCACGGTCGAGACGGATCGCGGCAACGTTGGCACCCTGACCATTGAATGGGAGGCAGGCGGCGCGGCGGCAATCCAGCCGCTGCCGATAGGTGATTTTTCCTGTCAGCCGCAGGAGTTGTACCCCAAGGTCGAAAGGAATGGTTATTTCTCCGCACTCCTTCCAGACAACATAAAACTCGCAACCACAGCCGCATACGCAATTACGATGGTTGACCTGACGACTACTGCGGCGTCTCTGGACCAGGCGGTAGTGCGGCTTAACAGTATCGCTGACCCTGTGCAACTGGCCCTCGCCCAATCGCTTTATCAAAAGCTGTTGCGAGGCGAAGAAACGTTTTACCTGGCAGGCTGGCGTTACTCATTCGAGCTGTTCAGCTACAACGCGCCGTTGGCATCCAATGGAGGTTTTACCGGAACGCCTGGCGGCCCGTTGGCGGGTTCGTTGCCGGGAAACGTTTCCTGGTTGCGCCTGGCCGATCATATCATGCCAGCCGGCGTAAATGGTTCCATGTTTAAAAACACCATCACCTGGCTCGGCGGCCCGGTCAATGATGGCGTGGGCTATTGGGACCCCGATCTTTACCCTGCTGGATGATTAAACCTATGGAAATCAACCTTGAGGGACTGAAAAAACGGGCCGCGAATGTTGCCTACTCTTACGATGTGTTTTCACGTAGCGCGCCAGCGATCTCGCCGGGGGGATTCATCGGCACGCCTGCCGGCCCGATGGGGGCGGCTCTGTCATCGAAGTGTTCTTGGTTTAGGATGCCCGATGAAGTCCAGCGTGCCGATGAAAGTGAACCGGGATTGTTCAAAAGAACAATCACTTGGATTGGTCGGTTTCACGAAAATGGACCCTGCAAATCAAATTAAAAAGGTGAATCTCGCTGAGATTTTTAACGCTGAGATGGACGCGGTACCAGCGCGCGGTGCTGGCGGCCAGCTGAAAGCGCCGTGGACCAGGCTGTCCGCATCTTCCAACAATCCAGCAAAGGATCGTATGCGAGCGTCCTGGATTGAAATTATGACTGGCGGGGCGCCCTGGTGGAAACAAACCTGACTCTTGCAAGCTGTGCAACCCGTTCCCTCTTTTCCCTGGTGCATCGAACGCGCACAAATCCTGCATCGCGCTTGTCAAGGGCTTAACCGACGCCTTGCCAGCGGCGAAAAACCTGGCCTGGCATTTCGCGTCGTCAGCCATTCCTACAATGGCCACGCTTACAAATGTGATCCAAAGCGGCGCGTAAAATTGGCTGAATCCACGCTTCGCAATCTCTACAAAAAATGGAAGCGCGGCGGCGAAGTGGCATCGGTTTTTCGATTGCACTACCAAACGCCACAGTCAGTTCTCACAGCGCCGATCCTGATTCGATTCTTGAAATTTTTCTGCGAACACCCGCAGCGTTCGAGGCGGCAGGCATGGCGCAATTTCGCCCGGCTCGGTGGTAACTTTGGGCCGGGAAGGCGCTCAGGCAAGCCGCTCCGCATTTCCTACGGGCAGCTCCACCATAATTTTCCAGCGTCGTATTTCCAGCAAATCCGGGTACAGCAGGACGCGCTGGAGTCAGCACGAAGTAACATCGCCGTCTTGACCCAGAAATTCATCGCTGAAATTCGCGTGCGGTTCCCTGATCGACCGCCTCGCCGCCTGAAACGTGAATTGGAATGGCAAATATGAATTCGCTTGTGCATTTTAACGTGGGAGGGCAGCAGCGATGATGACCGCCGCTCAGATTGCTTTGGCGCTTGGAAAGACGCCGCAGGCGGTGCGTAGGTTATTGCGTGGCGTGCAGTCGGCTGGCGCGCGGATCGTTGCCGGCAATGAGACAGCAACGTGGACGGTGGAACAATTGCCGGCGGTGTTGCTTGAACGGTTGGATGGCGAAGCCAGGCGGCAACATTGCGGGGGTTGCACTGTAACCGCCAGAATCGAAACCTTGCTCGCCATGCCGCGCCGGCGCTGGAAGCCGGCAATCAGCTTGGATAAAATCAGCGATGCGGAAATCCAAGCCGCAACGAAACTGCGCGACGCGCTCCGTCCCTGGCTGATTGGACAACATGATTCAGGTCTGGCCACCGCCGAAATCGAAAGCCAGGGGGTGGCAGACTACAAACGGATTTTCGGCAACGCGGTTACGACTCGTTATTGGAGGGAGTTATTCATGCGGACGATCCGCCGCGACAATGGCGCGGAAGAATGGAACCGGCTGGAAATTTACCTGCCGGACCGTCTGAAACAGAAATCCGCGCCGGCCGCCATTGTGTTAGAAGCGTTGGCGGAAGAATTCAGCGAGCTTGGAAGTTACTTTTCTGGTGACATCAATCCAAATGCGCTGACTGAGGCCCAGCGCACCGATATTTGGAAACTGGCGCTGCAAACATTCTCTTTACAGGTTCGCGCCGGCACGCCCAAAAAGTCCGCCGCGCGCCGCGTTCGCCAATTTCTCTTCGCCCGCGCTTCCTCCCTGGCCAAGTCGCGCGATGCGTTGCTAAAGGCATTCAACCGCAAACTGGCCGACCCAAAGAAAGTGCGCGATCAGCGAGTGAATAACGGGAAATCTGCCCCTGATTTATCGACTGAAGACAGGAAGATTCTTACGGCGGCCGGTGCAAAATTAGGTGGGGGTGCAGAGCAGGCTTGGGATTTAGCTAGAACGATGCTCTCGCCAGCCATCCAAGACCATTATGCGAATAGCCGACGCTGTCCGGAGCGCATTCGCCGAACCATCCGGCACGATATCGAGATGGAAAAAAACTCTCTCCACGGTGCAAATGCTCAGAAAACGAACGGTGCGCATGTCAACCGGAATCCAGACGGCGATGCGGCCGGCGACTGGGACCAGAGCGACGACATGACGATGGTAAACATCTGGTGGGATGATGCGCCGGACACGCCAGAAGGTTTTTGGGTTGGACAGGGTCAGCTTCTGCTTTGGATTGATTGGCGGTCTTGGCTTAGCTATAGCTGGGATTTAATTTCCGATCCCTATTATGACTCGTTTAGCATCTGCAATTCCTGGAAGAACAAAGTAAAGGATTGGGGTGTTCCGCGCATGGGTCTCGACCTTGAAAGAGGTCTCTGGGAAACATCAAGACTTGTCACCGGCTCCAGGATAAGACGCCAGGCCAGGGAAATCACCCCGATGCAAACCACTATATCGGTCATGGAGCGATTCGACTTGCGCTTCCAACACGCAACGCACGCACGGGTAAAGCTTATTGAAAGGCAGTACGGACTGGTTCAGAACTTCTTTCAGGCCGCGCCTGGTTACGTTGGACGCAATCCCATAACCGACCGCTACGAAGAAGTGCAAAAGCAACTTGCCGATGTTAAAGCGGGGCGCGCACATCCGTCGAAATATTTCCTGCACAAAAGCCAGTGGGCGGAAATCATCGACAAAGTGCTCTTGCGGCTGAATTCGACACCGAAGGATGGCAAGTATCATCAGGGCAGGAGTCCGCAACAGGTCTTTGAGGAAGAATTCTCATCGAAGTTAATCCATGTCCCGGATCAACTCAGAAGCATTTTTGCCACACACAAAGAACTGAGGCCAGTTACGAAAAACGGCGTCGCTATTTCGTTCGGCAAGCGTCAGTTCAGGTATAAAGGCGAAAGGTTGGGCGCATACCGCGGACAGTTGGTCAATCTGCTCTTTGATTCATCTGATCCAAGCATTGGCTGGTGCAGCGGCTTGAAAGACCAGAATGAGTTCGCGGTTGAGCTGGAGGTATCGCCGCCGGCTCACGATCCTGATTCTCCGTTACTTGCGAAGGCTCTTGCTCAAAATGCTGCTCAGGACCGTTATATGAAAGAACTGCACAGGTCTCTGAAGCCATACTATAACTCCGAATTTTTCCAAACCATGTTCAGGCCGGTCTTGGCTGACCGGGCTGCCGTTGAAAGAGCAACAGTTGCAACACAAGAAAAAGAGGCGATCAAATCCAGGCAACTGCAAAGCGCGCGCCGCACAACGGCGAACAAAAACAAAGCCCGCCGGCTGGATATTCCAACCGTCCTGGTTGGCGATGATGAACAAAGCCGTCGCGCGCTTGAACTGCTCGGCAACGCTCCACGCCGTCAGGGCGGCGTCGCCGAAGTTGCGGAAGGGAATGAACCATGAGCGCGCCCCATGAAAAAATGCCCGGACCGCTTTCGCAAGAGCGGTACATGAGCAGTCCTGAGTTTGCCGAATTGCACGGCATCAGCGGCGTGGCCACGTCGGCGCGGGCGGCAATTCTGCTTCACGCGGCCAAACGGAATCTGATTTGGTTCATTCAGGGCTTGTCTTTGGCAGAGGGCGGACTGAAGCGCGTTGCCAAAGAATTGGTGGAAATGTTTCCGAAGCGGCTTTCCAAAAATGGCCGGGACAATGCGCTGCTTCCCTCTGGACATGCACGTTCTTGGTTCAATGACGACGGCTATCCCGTCATTCTGGGTCAAACCCTTGAAGAATTTCTGGTTGACCTCTGCATCAATCCGCGAATTTATTTTGCCCTCCCTTGGGAAAAAATAGATGTTTCAGATATCGAATCTGATTCGGCTATTGAGCAAAACCCGGCTCTGTCCAAGGCTGACTTCAAGGAAGCAAAATTGTCCTATTTCCAAGACATCATCGGCGCGTTGTTTGAATATAAAAAGCGTAACGAGGCAGCGGCGCGTGAGAATTTCCAACTCACCACTATTGGCAAAAAAATTTGGGAAACACTGGATTTCGCGCTCGCCAGCCACGGCATGGTTCTCTTGGATGGTCTGGAAGGGCGCGGCAAAACTGAGGCCGTAAAAGCCTGGTGCGGCTTGCACCTGGGAGAGGCGCGGTTCGTGAGCCTGAAGGGTATTACCAGCAAGACGACGGCATTCCGTGAAATCGCCAAAGCAGTTGGTATCGCATCGAGCTACACCCGCACGGCCACTGAAATGCAGGCGCGGATCGAGGACGTTTTAAAGCGGTCAAAGCTGCTTTTGGTGTTAGATGAGGCGCACTTCCTGTTCAACCAGAGCCGCCGCATGTACTCGCGCCCGGAATTGATTGACTGGATTGACACAGCAATTGTGAACTGTGGCGTTGGTTGCGCCTTGGTCACCACGCCACAATTCATCGTCTGCATGACGCGCGCGGCGGACCAGGTGGAGTGGAATTATCGGCAGTTTCGCCGGCGCGTGAAACGCTGGGTCAAGCTGCCGGCCGCAAACACCGAAGATGACATCAAAGCAGTTGCAGGGAACGTTTTTAAAGAGTCGCCGGCGGCGGCCTTGGATAAAATTGTCGGCTACGCGCTATTGAGCAAGCGCGACCTGTCGGCCGTGGGCGACGTGGCCACCGAAGTCCGGGCGATGCTTGGGAGAGACGATTTGAGCAAGACATCGGTCGAGCAAGTCCACCGGGCGATTTTCGATTTCCTTATGCCGAGTGACAAGACGTTTCTGGAAGGCATGGAGGCAGCGCGCCAGACCGGCAGGAAGTCGTTTCGCAAGCCTCGCTTGGTATTGCCTGCCGAGGCACTGCAAGAGCCACAGGAACCGCCGCAGGAAGAATCCAGGGGTGCCAGGCGCGGCATTGCTCCGCTGGCAAGTGGCCAGCGCCGGCGCGCCGAGAATCCAGCCGATTTGGTTGTGGCTTAAATGCGCGCCATGAACCTGACTATAATCTGAATTATGGGCACGGAAAAACAACAAGTGAAAAGCCAAAAGCGCAATCGCATTGCCGATGGCAACGGATTGCGCCGCGCCTTTATCCCAACGCCCGGCGACACATTTATTTTTTCTGAGCGGATGGTCGTGGAAGGCATTCTCGACGGTCGAGTTTTGCTGAAACATCGTAAGTATGATGGCACCCATGACCATATTTCAATTCCACTTAATCAGTGGAAAAAACGGGCGGGAAATACCTTGAAGAATGGCGCGATTTTCCGCCCGGTCTAACAGCTTTTAAACGCCGGTTAAACCGGTGTTTAAACCACGGTTTTTACACCCGCCGAAGGGTGCACGAAATCCCTATCTATCATTTTCGGAACTCGGAACTGACTCAATCCGGACAAAATCACCGTGGCTTTACAAAGTGAGAACGATGACTGCCGCATCGCAGTGCACAACCCCAAGGCGGGCTGCAACCAACCAACGGAAATGCGCTTCGCGCTTCGACTCGGCAAGCCGGTTCTTTCCGGGCACCTTCTAATTCCGCAAAAAGAGAACTTTGCATCGCTTGCGAAATGAACGGCGAGGCTTATGTTTAATCATGAAAACAAAAATCAAGGCTGCCAAAGCGTTTGACCAACCCAAACCGTTCACGCCCGGTGTGACCCGGGGCATGGTGCGCGAACATGCCTATCGCCTGTATCGCGACAAACTGCCGGAACACCCGCTGACGCTCGAAGACTGGGTGCTGGCCGAGAAAGACCTCGTGGCCACGATGGAAGCGGAAGGCGTGGAAGGTTGAGCCTTTCCCTGTCTCATGGCCTGCCCGCGCGGGCAATGACGGCCAAACGTCGAGTCCGCAAGGGGTCCGTGCAATCAGGTTTTGGGTCGTAACTTCTTCCACAACCAGCCAAGCGGGTCAAAGAAGTCGTCCACCACACGTTCCTTGAGCGGGATGATGGCGTTGTCGGTGATGGAGATGCTTTCCGGGCAGACCTTGGTGCAGCATTTGGTGATATTACAGAAGCCGACGCCGCAGGCCTGCTTCAATTCCGGCAGCCGGTCCTCGGTGTCGAGCGGGTGCATCTCCAGCGCGGCGGTATAGACCAGAAAGCGCGGGCCGATGAATTCGTCGTGCTTGTGGTGGTCGCGTAAAACGTGGCAGACATCCTGGCAGAGGAAACATTCAATGCACTTGCGGAATTCCTGCACGCGGTCCACGTCGGCTTGCGCCATGCGCCACGAACCGTCCGACGCATCCGGTTTGCGAGGGTTGAACTTTTTAATCTTCGTTTTGACGCGGAAATTCCACGAAACGTCCGTTGCCAAATCGCGGAGGCGGGGAAATGAGCGCATCGGCTCGATCGTCACCGGTTTGTCGAGCGGAATCTGGTCGAGCCGAGTCATGCACATGAGCTTGGGCATGCCGTTGATTTCCGCCGAACAGGAGCCGCACTTGCCGGCCTTGCAATTCCAGCGGCAGGCGAGGTCGTTGGCCTGCTCGGCCTGGATTTTGTGGACGACATCGAGCACCACCATGCCTTCGGAAACTTCGGTCGGGTAATCCACGAATTTACCGCCGCCGTTGGCGTCCGTTCGCCAAATCCTGAAAGTGACTTGCTTGCTCATTTTTAATTGGAGCGGACTCACGTCCGCTGCTGCCGATATTTACTTCATTTCCTCAATCACCTGTTTCAATTCCGCCGCCATTTCAGGGATTGGCTCGCGCCGCAACTGCATCGCGCCGTCCTTGCCTTGCCAGACCACGGTGTTGTATTTCTGCGCCTCAGGGTCCTTTTTCGGGAAATCTTCGCGGAAATGGCCGCCGCGGCTTTCCTTGCGGTCCAGCGCCGAGCGCGTGATGGCTTCGGAAACGGTCAGCAGGTGGTTGAGGTCGAGCGCCGTGTGCCAGCCGGGATTGTATTCGCGGTTGCTGGCGACGGCGACTTTGTTCGCGCGGCCCCAAAGCTGCTTGAGGCCGTCGAGCGCCCTGGCCATTTCCTCCTGGCGCCGGACGATGCCGACCAAATCCTGCATCATTCCCTGCAAATCGTGTTGCACCTGATAGGGGCCTTCGGGCGAACCTTCGCGTTCAAACGGCTCCAGCGCGTAACGCGAGGCTTCCTCAAGCTGCGCGTCGTTGACTTTGCCGGCGGAATTTTCCTTCGCGTATTTCGCGGCGAACTCGCCGGCGCGTTTGCCGAACACGATCAAATCGGAGAGCGAATTGCCGCCCAGCCGGTTCGCGCCGTGCAAACCGCCCGCACATTCCCCGGCGGCGAACAGGCCGGGAATATTCGTGGCCTGCGTGTCGCCGTCCACGCGGATGCCGCCCATGAGGTAATGCGTCGTCGGGCCGATTTCCATCGGCTCCCGGGTGATGTCGAGGCTCGCCAGTTGCATGAACTGGTGATACATCGAGGGCAACTTGCGTTTGATGTATTCGGGCGCGCTGGGCATTTTCTCCTTGATCCAGGCGATGTCGAGAAACACGCCGCCGTGCGGGCTGCCGCGCCCGGCCTTGACCTCGCGCAAGATGCAGCGCGCCACGTGGTCGCGCGTGAGCAATTCTGGCGGGCGCCTGGCGTTTTTGTCGCCCATCACGTAGCGCCAGCCTTCCTCCGGGTCGGTGGCGGTCTGGCTTTTGTAAAGGTCGGGAATGTCGTCGAACATGAAGCGCCGGCCTTCCTTGTTTTTCAAAATGCCGCCGTCGCCGCGCACGGCTTCGGTCACGAGCAGCCCCCGGACGCTCGGCGGCCAAATCATGCCCGTGGGATGAAATTGAATAAATTCCATGTCCCGCAATTCCGCGCCGGCGTGATAGGCGAGGGAAACACCGTCGCCGGTGCCTTCCCAGGAATTGGTCGTGATTCGATACGCGCGGCCCAGACCGCCGGTGGCCAGCACCACGGCCTTCGCGCGAAAAATCTTGAAACGCCCGCGCTCGCGGTCGTAGCCGAACGCGCCGATGACACGGTCGCCGTCCTTGAGGAGCGTCACGATGGTGTATTCCATGTGGACCGTGATGCCCTGATGAATACCGTGGTCCTGCAACGTGCGGATCAATTCCAGCCCGGTGCGGTCGCCGACGTGCGCCAGCCGCGGATATTTATGGCCGCCGAAATTGCGCTGGAGAATCTTGCCGTCCGGTGTGCGATCGAACACCGCGCCCCAGGCTTCGAGTTCGTGGACGCGCGCCGGCGCTTCCTTGGCATGCAGTTCGGCCATGCGCCAGTTGTTGACGTATTGGCCGCCGCGCATGGTGTCGGCGAAGTGCACGCGCCAGTTGTCGCGGTCGTCCACGTTGCCCATCGCCGCCGCCATGCCGCCTTCGGCCATGACGGTATGCGCCTTGCCGAGGAGCGATTTGCAGACGAGGCCGACTTTTACGCCCGCCGCCGAGGCTTCAATGGCCGCGCGGAGACCCGCGCCGCCCGCGCCGATGACGAGGACGTCGTATTCAAATGATTCGTAATTGGTCACGTTGGTTAAATGAGTAACTGGTTAAATCAGAAATTGGTTAAATGGGTAACTGGTGAAACCGTCCGTGGTACGGAACTCATTCAACTTATTCAGCGAATCACTCATTTAACGATTTACGAATTACCAGATTCTAAAATCGTGCCAGATCCCCATGGCGCAGAGCCGGACATAAACGTCGGCAAACCCGACCCAGAACAAGCTCATCCACGCCCAGAGCATGTGGCGGCGGTTCAGGCAGCTCACGCAGGAATAGCCTTTGGCGCAGACCGGCGCCCGGGACGGTGCATCCAGAAAACCGCCGATCAAATGCCGCAACGAATGACAGCCGAAGGTGTAACCCGCGAGCAGAACGACATTCACCACCAGGACGAGGGTTCCGACACCGATGCCGAAATGTTCCACGCCCGTCAGATCTTTGAACCACATGGCATCCCAGGCGTCACGCGCCAGGATGAGAATAAAAACCACCGCCAGATACATGAAGTAGCGGTGGATATTTTGCATGATGAGGGGAAATGAGCGTTCGCCGAGATAAACCTGGCGCGGCTCGCCGACGGCACAGTTCGGCGGGTCGGCCCAGAATGCCTTGTAGTAGGCGCCGCGATAATAGTAACAGGTGAGCCGGAACCCCGCCGGCGCCCAGAGCACCAGCAGGGCGGGGGAGAACAACAGCCACGCCGGCCACCAACCCGGTTTGGGTCCGAACCAACTGTGCGGCGAGTCGCCGAAAATTTCCGGCGAATAGAAGGGCGAGATGTAATTCGCGCCCTGGCCACCAAACCAATAGTGACTTCCCTGAAACGCCGCCCAGGTTGAATAAACGACGAAAATCGAAAGACCGATAAACACCGCCACCGGCTGTATCCACCACGCGTCCGGGCGGGCCGTCTCTCCAAAACGACGTTGCGGCATCGAAGCATCTGCGTAAGCCATAAAGGATTCAGTTTAACTAAGTTGCCTTCGACGGGTCAATAGAAGGTGAGCAAATATAAGGGCTGCTTCGTATTAAGTTTGTGCAAACTTATCCGGGCAGCAGGACCGGCGGCGTGCCCGCCCATTCGTTCAAGCCGCGTTCCGCGTTGCCTGCCGGGGAAAGGCCCAGCAATTCCAGGGCCTCGCCGACGAGGTAAAGCGACCCGGTGATCACCACGAACCCGTCGCCGGCCGATTTGTCCAGGGCGTCAGCCAGACTGTTGCCGGCAACAATTTCAGCCGAGGGATTCATTTTGCGGCAGGCTTCCGCCAGTTCAACTGGATTGGCCGAACGTTCGCTCGAAACCGGCACGGTGTGGATGCGCACCGCCTGTGATGCGAGCGTTTCACAGATGCGTTGCCAGTCCTTGTCCTGCAACACCCCGAGAATGAGGGTGAGCCTCTCCGCCGGGAAATTTCTCTTCAGGGTTTCACCCAGGGTTTTTGCGCCGGCGGGGTTGTGCGCGCCATCCAGCAGAATTTTCCGGCCGGATTCGCGCGTGACCAATTGGAGTCGCCCCGGCCAAATCACGTTGGCCAGACCCGCATGGATTTTTTCTTCGGCGACCGGGATTTGCTTCTGCAAGACTTCGACCGTAGCCAGCGCGAGGGCGGCATTGAGTTTTTGGTGGTCACCCGCCAGAGAAAGGCAGGGACAGCGTGCTGCGCTGTCCGGACGCCGCAGCGCGGCGTCCCTACCAATAATTTTCAGCGGCGCACTTTTCTCCCGTGCCATCTTTTCGATCACGGCCAAAGCGTCCGGTTCTTCCGTGGCGGTTACCACGGGGATTCCCGTTTTGATGATACCGGCCTTCTCGGCGGCAATTCGGGCAAGCGTGTCTCCAAGCCATTGCTGGTGATCGAGTTGGATGTTGGTGACGACGCTGGCGAGAGGGGTAACGATGTTCGTCGCGTCCAGCCGTCCGCCCAGGCCGGTTTCCCAGATCACCAGATCGCAGTGCTGTTCGGCGAAAAACCTCAACGCCATCACCGTGACGACTTCAAAAAACGTCGGATGATGGCCATCCGGAAAATGTTTGAGCAGTGGCTGTAATTCCCTGACCAGCCGGACGACGTCGCCTTCCGAGATCAATTGGCGGTTGACTTGGATCCGTTCGCGGAAAGAATCCAGATGCGGGGAATTGAACAACCCGGCACGTAATCCGGCAGCGCGGTAAATGCTTTCGAGCATGGCGCAGGTCGAGCCTTTGCCATTGGTGCCGGCAACGTGGATG
>JAJXYT010000101.1 GCA_021780375.1 bacterium
TCGAGAATCGGAGAACGTGCGGAGTGAAAAATAAAATTCATACAATCGGCTCGACACGAAAATTGATGCGAAGCCAAATGAAAAAAAAATGGAGACATTCGACCAATTTCAATACGCCCAACAGCCTGTCGTTGAATGGCGGCGTGCTCGCTGTTAACAGCGGGGTGACGTCAGGCACGCTGAACCTGAATGGTGGTCGCGTGCACGTCCCCAGCGTGAGCGCGACTGCTGCCGTGGTGGCGACGAATCTGAACCTGAGTGGAACGACCAATTACATTGATGTGGCTTCTGTGGGACTGATTTCGGGCTACCCGGTGGAATTTCCTGTGATTCAGTACAGCGGCAGCATCGGAGGGGCCTTCAACTTCGGGTTGGGGCACGTGCCCAGCGCCACCACGGGTTACGTAACCAACAACACAGCCAACGGAACGATAGATGTCGTGTTGCTTACCGGTCCGAAAGTGTTGACCTGGACAGCTTCCAATGGAAACAATTGGGACATTGGCACGACAACGAACTGGCTGGCTTTTGGAATAACTCCTTCTGCTTATCATGAAGGTGACGCCGCATTTTTTGACGATACCGCGGCCAGTGGCACGGTCAATCTGGCCCAGACGGTCAATCCGGGGTTTGTGGAAGTGACCAACAACGCATTGACGTACACCTTTACCGGAGCCGGTGGCGTTAGTGGTACAGCCAGCATGGTCAAAGATGGCTCGGGTACTCTCATCCTAGACAATAGCGGGAACAACGGATTTTCCGGCGGCTTCACCATTGCCGCAGGCACTGTCCAACTGGGTAATAACGATGCCAACGGGAATCTGCCTCTGGTGGGTGGCGTCGAGGACGACAGTTCGCTGGTGTTTGACTGGAACCTTGATTCGACGGTAAGCGCGGCCATATCCGGTGCCGGTTCATTGACGAAAAACAATCCCAATATCCTCATCTTAAGCGGTAACAACAGCTTCGCCGGTGCTCTCAATGTTGTACAGGGCACCCTGAAGGCTGGCAGCGCTACTGCTCTTGGTGCTACCAATGGCGCGACCATTATCAGCGGAGGCGCAACACTCGATGTCAACGGTCAGAGCCTTGGTGCTGAGCCTGTCATCGCTTCAGGTGCGGGCGTTGGTGGTCTGGGTGCAATCGTTAATTCCGGGCCTGATGTCACAACGGCGCTTATCCATGTTACGTTGGCCGGAGATACGACCTTTGGCGGCACGGGCCGGTGGGATATCCGCGGCAGCGGCGCACAGCTCTCCACGTCCGGCAGTGCCTACAATCTCACCAAAGTCGGCACTAATCAGGTTTCGTTGGTAGGCGCGACCGTGGATGGGAGTCTGGGTGACATTAACGTGATGTCTGGAACACTGAGTGTCGAAACAAGCACTACGGGATTGGGCAATTCGGCGAACACATTAACGGTGGCCAGTGGTGCAACACTGCAGTTGTACGCCATGTCAAACCCGCTCTACAAACAATTCGTCTTCAACGGCGACGGTTTGACCACGACATTGAATTGCGGCAGCGGAACGGCCAATAATCTCGAAGGTAGCTTTACCTTGAATGGTAATTGCGTTTTCAATGCTGCGAGCGGCACTGCCTTGGCTCTTGGAGGCGGGACTCTTAGCGGCAGTGGCAGCCTGCTCAAGATGGGTGCCGGCACTAATATTATCAGTTCCTCTGCCAGCGGCAGTTTCACTGGCGGTACGGTGGTAAGCAATGGCACTTTGGCAGTCGATGGCAGCCTCGCTGGCATAGTGGACACTTACAGCGGTACAACTTTGTCGGGCAGCGGTACCGTCGGGGGAGATGTGAGCGTTCAGGGCGGCACATTGTCGCCCGGTGATGGCCCGGGTACCTTGACAATGGGTGGTAATCTGACTCTGGGCAACAGCACGGTGGTACTCGAGCTTTCGAGCACGCCAATCTCCGGCGACGACAAGGTTGCCGTGACGAGTGGTTTGACTTTGAGCGGGACCAATACTCTCCAAATAGTGCCACTCGCCTACATGAACGTCGGCGATACCTACACGCTGATCACTTACGGCGGCACCCCACTGCCCAGCAGTGCGTCCAATAATCTTCAGGTGGTTACCAGCGCGGCGGGCTTTGCCTTCTCGCTCGTGGATCCGGGAACAACCCCCGGATCCATTCAGATCAAAGTGCTGGCCGCGATTGGCAATGACATTTGGACGGGCCAGACTTCTCCTGTGTGGGACAACTCCACCACCAATTGGACCAGGAACAGCACTCCGGTCAATTTCAACAACGGCGACTACGCCACTTTTGATGACTCCTCAGCGGTGACGAACGTGAGTCTGTCAGGAATGCTCCAATTCGGTAGCATTATGTTGAACAACAACTCGAAGACTTACTATTTCGGCGGCTCCGGCAGCTTGGCCGGCACCGGCGGCCTGCATGTGGCTGGTGCAGGCGGGCTGGTCGTGGCCAATGGCGGCACCAACAGTTTCAGCGGTCCGATCAGCATTGATTCGGGCACGCTGCAGATTGGAAATGGCAGCACCAATGGCAGCTTGGGTTCCGGAGTCCTGACCAATAACAGTTCGTTGGTCTTTGACCGCAGTGATGGCGCTCTGTTGCTCGCCAACGCTATCAGCGGTTCCGGCTCGCTGACCAATATTGGCACGGGTACGGTCACCCTGGCTGGCGCCAACAGTTTTGGCGGCAGTGTGATCGTGCAGTCAGGAACACTGCGCACGTACAATAACACAGCCCTCGGCAATCCGCTTTTGAGCTACACCTACGTGAGCAACGGTGCGACGCTCGACCTCGGAACCAATACGGTCAACCTGGGTGCCGAACCGATCAATGTTTCCGGCGCCGGCGCGGGCGGCAACGGTGCGATCATCAACAGCAGTGGCAGTCCGACCTTTGTCGGACCGAACATTGGCCAAGTGATCCTTCTTGGCGACACGACAATCGGCGGCTCCGGACGGCTGGATTTCCGGGCCAGCAGCGCTTCTGCCAACGACGTTTCCCTGCAAACTTCTCCTGTGGAATCGCCCTATACCCTGACCAAAGCAGGCACCAACCAGTTCCAACTGGCCGGCGTTCAGATTGATCCGGGCCTGGGAAATATCGATGTTCAGGGCGGTACCATTGGTTTCCAGTGGCAAACCGAAGTGCCCGGCCTCGGCCAGTCACTGGGTAATCCCACCTACACGCTGCACCTGCACACCGGTACAACCCTGAATCTATTCGACGTGTCCAACACCCTGGACAAAGTGCTGATGATGGATGACAGCGCCACGGTTTACAACCAGCATGGATCCAACGTCTTCGTCGGGCCGGTAACCTTGAACGGGACTGAGACTTTCAATGCCGCTTATCCGTTATTCCTGACGGGAACTATTGGTGGCGTTGGCAACCTGGTCAAGACTGGTGCTTCGACCTTGACGCTGGCTGCCGGAGGAGATGAAACGTACGCGGGCAACACGTATGTGAATGCCGGCACCCTGGCGCTCGTGGATCCTGTGGCCCTCGCAAACTCCCCGGCCATCACGCTCTCGAACGCAACGCTCGACGTAACCGGGCGCACCGATGACACTCTCACTCTGGGTGGTTCAATCAGCCAGACGCTGGCCGGCGGCGGTACCATCAATGGTTTCCTGACGGAAAATGCCGGTTCCCTCGTTAACCCCGGCAAAGGCTTGGCTCCGGCGGCATTGACGGTCTCCAATGCCGCTACTCTCAACGGCAGTGTCATCCTGGATCTCGATACCGCCGCCGGCGCGGTAACGAACGATGAGATTGTCGCCCCGGCCATTTCAGCTGGTGGTACGATCACCGTAACCAACCTCGGACCGGATTTGATCACGGGTGCCAGGTTCCAATTATTCAATGTCGCCGTTTCCGGTGCTCCGGTCATCAGTTTGCCGGCGCACAATGCGGCGAACACGATTGGCTACACCTGGACAAATAACATCGCCACAGACGGTTCCATCACACTGCTCAGCGGCGCCAGTGGCGTGAATACCACACCCACAAACATCATTGCTCTGGCCAGTGGCGGTAACCTCACGCTCTCATGGCCGTCTGACCACATCGGCTGGACACTGGAGGTGCAGACCAATTCAATATCCGTCGGCCTCAGCACGAACTGGGTGGCCGTGCCCGGTTCGACCACGGTGGATTCGATGACGCTGCCGATAGGAAGGACCAACGGCGCGGTGTTCTACCGCTTGATGTACCAACCATAAGGGCGGTTTGGCCGGAAATCAGCGGTCAGTCAACGGGTGAAACGTAATAAGGCCGCCGGATGGCAGGAATCCGGCGGCCTCTTGGTCAGATGCGAGCAAGAACCAGTGCGGGAGTTTTGGCTGCCGGCAGGTTGTCTGACCGGCAGCGGGTTGGCGTGCTCAAGGAGGGACGACGATTGTCCCGGAGCCGGTGCGGCGCCACGAGAACGTTTTCCCGGCTTCTGCCGTTGTTTTTAGTCTTACTGCCGCTGCGCGCGGCTTTGGCGCTCACCAACAATCTCGCGCTCACGCCGCCGATGGGCTGGAACGACTGGAACGCCTACCACTGCGGCATCAGCGAATCCATCGTGACGAACAATGCCGGTGTCATCGCCGCCAACGGCATGAAAGCCGCCGGCTATCAATACATTGACATTGACGACGGCTGGGCCAGCTCCCGCGATGCCAGCGGCGTCGTGCAGGCTTACACCAATTTTCCCGACGGGATCGCTTGGGTGGCGAATTACGTCCACTCGCTGGGGCTCAAACTGGGCGTCTATACCGACGACGGAACGAACACCTGTTCCACGTGCATTTCCCGGAATTTCAATCCGGTTGGAAAAGACCCGGGCAGTTTCAATTATGAATACGTGGACGCCTTCACCTACGCGCAATGGGGCGTGGATTATCTCAAGGACGATAATTGCAACGCCGCCGGTGAAGACGGCCACGCGGTCTATGGCCGGATGAGCGACGGTTTGATGAAAAGTGGCAGGCTGATCGTGCTTTGTCTGTGCGGCGGCGAAAACGGCAATGCCAAAGGCTATGAATCCTGGTCGCCGATCATCGGTAATTATTGGCGGACGACCGGCGACATCGGCAGCACCTTCGCCAGCATGATATCGCACATTGACCCGAACAGCACTACGGCATTCGCCGCTGGACCGGGCCGCTGGAATGACCCCGACATGCTGGAAATCGGCAACGGCGAATTTGCGTCCAACTTGACAGCGGCGCAAACGCATTTCTCGATGTGGTGCATCATGGCCGCTCCGCTGATCGCCGGCGACAACGTTACCACCATCGCGCCGCAATCGCTGGCCATCCTGACCAATGCCGAGGCCATCGCCGTGGATCAGGACCAGGCCGGCGAACAGGGCGTTTTGGTTGGCGGCGTCAAGGACAGCGCGGAAGTCTGGAGCAAGCCGCTGGGTTACGATTTCACGACGCGCGCCGTGGCGCTGCTCAACCGCAGCACCAATTCCTCGGCGGTCATCACCTGCTATTGGACCAATCTCGCGTTTCAGGCCGGCACGACCGCGACCGTGCGGGATTTGTGGGCGCACCAGGATTTGGGCACGTTCACCAACAGTTTCACCGCAACGGTTCCGGCTTATGGCACGATGCTCTTGAAAATCGCCGGTACGCCGGTGCCGGTGCCGGGGGCCGGCACGAATTATCTGAGCGACCAGCAACCCATTTACGCCTACACCGGCTGGGGAACCATTGTGCCGGACAAGAGCATCGGCGGAAACTCCCTCACGCTCGGCGGCGTGACTTATCCCCATGGCATCGGTGTCAATTCGCGTTCCGGCATCGAGTACAATCTCGGCGGCGTCTGCACGCGCTTCCAGGCGACCATCGGCGTGGATAACGAGGACATCGGCTCCGGGCCCGGCTCGGTGGATTTTCACGTCTATGCCGACGGAACCGAAATTTACAGCAGCGGCTTCATGCACACCAACACCCCGCCGCAATTAGTCAGTTTGGACGTGACTGGCGTGCGCCGCCTGACGCTGGGGGTGGGCGACGCGGACGACGGCATCAACTACGACCACGCCGATTGGGCGAACGCGCTGGTCATCGTCACAAACACCATCCCGCACATGCCGGAAACGCCGACAGGCCTGGCCGCCAGCCCCGGCAACGACATCTCGCTCACCTGGAACAATACGCTCGCGGCTCTTGCTTACAACGTGAAGCGCGCGACCGTCAGCGGCGGACCCTACACCAACATAGCCACTGTTCCCGTTACCGCGTTCACCGACAGCAATGTCGTCAGCGGCTTGACCTATTACTATGTCGTTTCCGCAGTCAGCAGCTTTGGTGAAGGCTCGAATTCGACGGAAGTGGCGGTTGATCCATGCTCGCCGCCGCCGGTTCCTGCGGACGTGACCACGGCGTCAACCAACTCGCAAATCGTTGTGAGCTGGAACGCATCGCCTGGCGCTACGACTTACACTGTGGCGCGTTTTACCGCCAGCACCCCGCCTCTGATCCTTGCCGCGGGATTGACGGCTGCCAACTTCACCGATACGACCGTAGCGGGAGGTGCCACTTATTATTATCAGGTGGCGGCCGCCAACGCCTGCAACCAGAGCGACTACGCCGCCTTTGTGCCAGCCATTGTTTCGCCCGGTCCGCCGACCGGCTTGAACGCCGCCGGCGGCAATGCCGAAGTGGTGTTGAACTGGACTGCTCCATTGGGCGCAACCGGTTACAATGTCAAACGGTCAACCACGAGCGGCGGACCCTACACGGTCATTGCGAGTGGCGTGACCAGTACCGGTTACCTGGACCTCACTGTGACCAACGGGACGACTTATTACTATGTCGTTTCGGCGGTGAACGGCGGCGGCGAAAGCGCCGATTCTACCGAGGTTGCCATCATGCCTGAAGCGCCGGTCACGGCCTGCTGGACCAACACCGTGACCACCATACCGCAAGACTGGAACGTGGATGCGAACTGGACAAATTCCAGCACCTTTCCTGACAGCGTCGGCGAATTGGCCGTGGTCAATGCCAGCATCGCTGCGCCGCAAACCATCAACCTGAATCAAACCATCACGATCGGCTCTTTGGAGATGGGCGCCCCCGACGGTTCGGCCGCTTACACGATTGCCGCCAACGGCGGTTCGCTCATTTTCAGAGACACAAACCTCGTTTCCATCACCGAACTGACTTTCAGCAAAGGCGACACCATTGCCGCGCCGGTTACCATCACCACAAACCTGGTTGTGATCAACGATTCTTCCAATGCCCTCACGCTGGCCGGGCCGCTGACCAGTTCGGGCGGCTCGGTGACCGTCGGCAGCGGCGCGTTGCAGGTCGGCGACGGCACCACCAACGGCTCGCTCAGTTCCGTTGCCGTGGCGGACAATACGGCGCTGGTGTTTAATCGCAGCGACAACGTGGCGATGTCCGGAGCCATATCCGGTTCCGGCACGGTGGCGCAGGTCGGCACCGGCGTGCTTGCGTTGAGCGGCACCAACACGTTCTCCGGCGGCGTGACGATCCAAAACGGAACGTTGCAGGTTGGTAACGCGGCGGCATTGGGTTCAACCACGGGCAGCACGATCATCACCAATGGCGGCACACTGGATGTGAATGCCAATAACCTCACCGGCGAGCAAATCGTTGTTTCCGGCTCTGGTGCTGGAGGCAACGGCGCCATCATCAATGGCGCCGGCCAGCAGACCTCCGCCCTGCGCAACGTAACCCTGGCCGGCGACACGACCTTCGGCGGTGTCGGTCCGTGGAATCCGAGCAACAATCGGAACCGCTGGGACATCCGCGCCGCGTCGAATTCCTCCACCAATGGCTGCTCGTTGAGCACGGGTGGCCATCCCTACCAATTAACCAAGACCGGCGGCAATCAGATTTCGCTGGTGGCGGTAGATGTGGACCCGGCGCTGGGCGACATTGATATTCAACAGGGCTTGATGGGCTGGGAAACCTCCACCAGTTCCATGGGTAATCCGGCCAGCAACCTCATCGTCCGCGCCGGCGCCACGCTTTCGTTTTACAACGCCAACACAGCCTGGAACAAACATTTCATCCTCTACGGTGACGATGTCCACACGAACTTGTACAACTGGAGCGGCGCGAATGTGGTCATCGGCCCGGTCCAATTGAACGGCGACTGCGTATTCTGGGGCGGCGGCACGTCGCTGGCGCTGGACAATGCGGTCAGCGGTTCCGGCTCACTGGTTGAGGAGGGCACCTGTCATTTGATCCTGGCCGGAACGAACACCTACACGGGTAACACAACGATTAATGGGGGTACCTTGACTCTGACCAATAACGGTTCGATTTCCGCCAGCGCCAGGCTGGTGGTGAACTCCGGAGGCACGCTCGACGCCAGCCAGAGGGGCGATGGGACCTTGACCCTGGCCGGCGGCCAGACATTGACCGGCGACGGCATCGTGAACGGGAATGTCGTCATCGGCAAGGGCGCGACGCTGGCGCCGGGCGGCGCACTGACGACGTTGATTTTCAACAATGACCTCACCCTTAATGCTGAGAGCACGACGGTAACCGGGGTCAGCAAATCGCCCGTGTTGACGAACGACATGGCACAGGTCGCCGGCACTTTGACCTACGGCGGCACGCTGGTCGTCACCAACATCAGCACCAATTCATTTGCCGCGGGCGATAGTTTCAAATTGTTTAACGCAGCCGGTTACTCCGGGACATTCACCGGCATCGTTCCGGCAATTCCGGCGGTGAATCTGGCATGGGACACCAACAATTTGAGTAGCGGCGTATTAAGCGTCGTGACCTTGCCCACACCGCCGCCGAGGTTTGGCAGCTTGACGGTGAATGGAGGCAGCTTTGTTTTCAGGGGCAGCAACGGCGTGCCGGGTTGGCCGTATTCCGTGTTGACTTCGTCCAACCTGGCGCTGCCATTGAACCAATGGACACCGATGGCCACAAACAATTTTGACGGGAACGGCAATTTCTCCATCACCAATCCACTGAATCCGAATCTCAGCCGGCAATATTATCTTTTGCAGTTGAAATGAAATTCCGGTTCGCCATCAAGAAACGTGGCGAGTGGCGAGTGACCCGTGACGGGAAAACCACGTCACCCGATACCTGTCGCCTGTCACTTCCCCTGGCGGTGCTTCTCGCGGCCAGCGTGTCCATAGCTGCCTCCGCCCAACTCGGCGGCGCCGGGTGGGTTTCTCTGCCGTTAAGCTTCAAAGTCCAGTGGCCTTACAACGTGCCGCAGGACACGCGCTATTGGTTCACGAATGGGATTTATCATTGTCTGGTGTGCCGCGGCGACGCACCATTCGCCTACGGCAATCGTACGAGGCCGCGGACGGAGCAGCGGTTCGTCCCGGATTACACCCAGGGCGAAATCCAATATCAGGCCAAGCTGATGGCGCCTTCGAACGAAACCAGCTATTGCGTCTTTCAGATTCACACCGGCAACGCTCAATCACATGCATATGGCGCCACCACCTTCATGTTGTTTTGGTTCAGCCACGACGGTGGTTCGCTCCATGTTTACGGCGGAACGGAACTGGCCAAAGATCTACGTGGCCGGTGGTTCCAATTAAACGTGGACCACAATCTGGTTACCAGGACGATTAAAGTCTGGATCAATCGGGAATTGGTTTGGACGCAACGGGACAATGGCGCCGGAGACTTTTACCTGAAGGATGGCGTTTATCAGCAAGGCCGCAATCCATCTTTGAAAATGGAAACGTACATCACCGACCTCCACCTGTGGACAAGTCCAGGAAGACCCACCGGGTCGCCAACGGGCGAAAAGCGAAATCATGACTCGTAAAACCCCAAGTCTGCATTGCGCATTGCTGGTCTTCCTGGCCGCGGCGAACGTGGGCGCTGCGCAAGCCGGATGGGTTCATTATGACGCAAACCACACGCTCGTTTACTCAAATGACGATCTGGGGAATCGTCTGCCGGATTTTTCGTATGCCGGATACGAGGGCGGGGGTGTTGCATTGCCGGTTGTGCCGGTCAAAGTGGCTGTCAGCCCGGTGGGCGGCGATAACACGGCCAATATTCAGAACGCCATCGACACTGTTTCCGCGCTGACGACAGACGCAAACGGTTTTCGCGGTGCTGTGCTGTTGCAACCGGGCACTTATACCATCGCCGGCGCCCTGGCCATTTGGGAGCCCATGGAGAAAAAGCGGGGAAGGCAGGGAGTCGCAGCGATTGTGGACCCGAAACCATTTATCAAACCGGCAGAGGACAAGCAGGCTCATCTGCTGCTGGTGCGGGCCGGGCTTGACCATTCGATTGATTACTGGGCCGGTTTCGCGCGGGAAATGGCAGGAAAAATCACCACGCCGGAAGCCCTGGCAGAGATACGTGGACGACGTCGCGAGGGACGTGGAGTCGCCGATTAAAGTCACGGTTTCGGCGCCGGCGCCCTGAAATCATTTTTGGGGATTATCCGCGGTTCAACCCGATTACAAATGAAAGCAAACACCGGCCTGTTTCAAACGGTATCGTCGGGGATTTTCCTGGTCGTGCTGGCGTTGTTGCTGTTGAACAGCATCGGCGCCGCGCGTGCACAGAACCCGACCAGTGCATCGTCTGCGCCCGTAACCGTCACCGACGCGAAAATCCGCGACGTGATCGAGTGCGTCGCCAGACACCAGCTTCAACCACTCACGGACGGCGAGTATCCGGCGGTCACGAATCTTGCCGAAGCCGAGGCGGCCAAAGCACCGGAAGGCATCGCGTGGAATTATCCGCAAGGCGTGATGCTTTATGGCATGGAGCGTTCCACCGTGGTGACCGGCGACCAGGACGTGGACAAATTTGTCGTCGCGCACAAGTTGATTTGCGCCCGCTATTACCACTGGCTGGCCGGGCTGGGGAAACAGTTCGGCACTGACGGGGAAAATTCAGCACGCCGCTCGAAGATCCGGGGTTTGATCAACCTCGGCAGCCTGGACAGTTGTGGTGCGATGGGCAACGCCATGCTCGTCTGCATGATGCGTCATCCTGACCGGGTGACGCCGGAGGAAAAGGCCGTGGTGGCGCGCATCGCCGATTGGGTGGTGAACAAACAGGACCGCCTGCCCGATGGCACGCTCTGGCGTGCGAAGGAGATGGGCGGCACCATCTGGCCGGACGACCTTTACATGGGCGGCGTTTTCCTGGTCCGCTGGGGCATTTATACGCACGACCAGAAATACATCGACGACGCGGCCAACAATATCATTCATCAAGCCGCGCTGGAACAGGACCGTGACGGCCTCTGGTTCCATGGTTATTTCATGAAGAAGAAACAGCACGCGCCGTTCAAGTGGGGCCGCGGCAACGGCTGGGCCACGGTGGCGCTGGTGGAAACGCTTTCCGCCCTGCCGGCAGACGATCCGCTGCGCCCGCCACTGCTCGATATTCTCCGCAAACAAATCGAGGGTCTGATAAAAGTGCAGGCGCCGGACGGGATGTGGCGTCAGGTCCTGGACAAGCCGGAATCCTGGGAGGAAACATCCTGCACGGCGATGTTTGCCTACGGCATCGCGCGGGCGGTGAACCGCGGTTGGATTGATGCCTCGAACCTGGCCGTTGCCCGGCGGGCGTTTGCCGGCATCGCCAAAAATGTCACGCCGGATGGCGAAGTCAACGGCACCTGCCAGGGTACCAACATTGGTACCACACTGGACTTTTACCTCGACCGCCAGCGGCCAGACAACGATCCGCACGGACGCGGTCCTGTGATGCTTGCCGGGACGGAAATCCTGCTGGCCGGAAGAAAATAGGGTTCCGGGATGTTTTAAGGCGGAACAGACTCGCTCCGTAAAACCCTGCGATCATTTCATTCACCTTTACGGTTCCTTAGCTCGCGTTCGCCGCCCTGAACAAACGTTCAATGTCCAGTTCGCCGGGATTTGTTTATGACTGGGTGAAAGCCTCCCAGGCAAATGATGACCATGTTTGACCGGCGATTGTCAGCAGTCTTTTGCACGGCAAAACAAATGTTGATGTTGTTTTGCCTCGTGGCATCCGGCCGGATTCGGGCCGGACCTGCTGCTGCGGATCTGCCTCGTCCCACGCCGGAACAAGCCGCGTGGCAGGACGACGAACTGGGCATGTTCATTCATTTCGACATTGAAGTGTTCGACAAAGATTACCAACACGGCCGTTCCCCCGGCGCGGCGCACACGCCTTTGGGCGACATCAATCCGGCGGAATTCACTCCCCGCCGGCTGGATACGGATCAATGGTTGAGGACAGCCCGGGCGCTCGGCGCGAAATACGCCGGGTTCACCGCCAAGCACAGCTCAGGGTTCCTCATGTGGCAGAGCGACCTCTATCCGTTCGGCGTCAAACAATCGCCGTGGGAAAACGGCAAGGGCGATATCGTCCGGGATTTTCTGGGGTCGTGCCGCAAATACGGCATCCAGCCCGGCCTGTATTGCAGCGCCGGCGGCCATAGCTACTGGAACCTTCACCACAATCCCGTCATTTATCACGGCGGCCAAATCTGCGGTGAATCCGAAGCGGTGGAGGCGTTTTTAAAGATGGACCTGCAAATGTACACCAGTCTGTTCAAAGCGGCGGAGCCGATTTCCTATCTTTGGCTGGATGGCGGCGTGGACCCGCTTGGCGACCGGCTGGCTCCCGTCATCGCGAAATATGAGCCGCAGGCCGTTTGTTTCAACGGACCGTCCAACGGCGTTCCCGCCGGGCTGACCCGCTGGTCCGGCGATGAAAAAGGCTACGCGCCTTACCCGTTGTGGGACACCGTCAACACCACCGACGACCAGAAGGATCGCGGCGCGGGCGACCCGAATGGGAAGTATTATATCCCGGTCGAGGCCAACGTGCCGCTGCGCTATCACGTCTGGATCTGGCGGGCGGATGACCAGGACAAAATTCTCAGCCTCAGTTCACTGATGGACATGTATCTGAAAACCGTCGGGCGCGGCGCCAATTTCATCATCAACGCCAACATTGATCCCGACGGGCGCATTCCCGAGGCGGACGCGAAACGGCTGGCGGAGTTCGGCGCGGCCATCCGGAAGTGGTTCGGCAAAAGCATCGCCGAGACAACCGGTCGCGGCGATGTGGTTGAATTGGACCTGAAACGTCGGCGCGAGATAAACTTTGTGTCCATCATGGAGGATCTCCGGCAGGGCCAGCGCGTCCGGCGGTATGCCGTGGACGGCCGCGTGAACGGGCAATGGCGGGAGTTGTGCGCCGGCGAATCTGTCGGGCACAGGCGGATTCAACAATTCGACGGAACGACGGTGGATGCCGTGCGGCTGCGGGTCACCGAAACAATCGGCGAACCGATTATTCGCCAATTGGCGGTGTACAACATTCGAACCCTGCCGCCCGATCCAAACGATCCGGCCAAAGGGTTTTAAGCCTGACGAAAGCCAATTGATAATTATCCATGCACAGAAGCGTTGCCATTGTGTTCATCATGCTCGGGTTGGCGGCAACGCCGGTCCCGGCCGCCAATCCCTTCACACCCCCCGGTTTTCCGCTTCCCACGTTTCCCCAACGGACCTGGAGCGTCAGCCAATTCGGCGCGTCGGGCGCGGGGCTGACCAATGAGACGCCCGGCATTGACAAGGCCATCGCCGGATGCAATGCCAACGGCGGCGGCATCGTTTTCTTTCCACCCGGCGAATATCTGGCAGCGTCCATTCACCTGAAAAGCAACGTGGAATTGTTGCTTGCCCCCGGTGCCGTCATTGTTGGGGCGCCGGACGGTTTCGATTTGCCGGAGCCAAATCCCTACAGCCGCTACCAGGATTTCGGCCACAGCCATTTTCACGATTCGCTAATGTGGGGCGAAAACCTCACGAACTTCGCCATCGTCGGCGGCCGAATTGACGGCGGCTCCATCGTCCATGGTACGCCCAAACCGGGCCACGGCGACAAGCTCATTACCATCGTCTCCGGCAAAAACCTGATGTTCCGGAACGTTACTCACGACAAGGGCGGGCACTTTGTCTATCTGCTCAACAACTGCGAAGACGTCACGATGGACGGCGTGCTCATCAAGGAATCGCGCGACGCGGTGGATTTGATGAGCTGTCGCAACGTGCAGATTTGCCACTGCCGTTTCACCGGTTGTGCAGACGACACCATCGGCGTCAAAAGTGATTACGCGTTGGGCCGGAAGATCAACAGCGCAAATATTTACGTCTGGGATTCCTGTTTTGAATCCGGCTGCAACGGCCTGCAATTCGGCTCGGAAACGGCGGGCGATTTCCACAACGTCAATTTCTGGAACATCCGGATTGGCCGGGCGATGAAGGCCGGCATCGGCATTACCAGCAACGATGGCGGCGTCATTGACGATGTGAACTACAGCAACATCGTCATCCGCGGCGCGGCCAGCCCGATCTTCATGCTGATTACCGACCGCCTGCGCAGCGGTGCTCCGGGTAAAAAAACCGGCACGATCAGGAACGTCACCCTTGACGACGTCACGGTCACCGATTGCCAGCCCGGACGACAAGGGCCCGTTTATCCATGTACGATTTCCGGTCGGCCCGGATCGGCCCTGGAAAATATCACCCTGAAAAATATCAAAATCGATTATCCCGGTCCCGGGTCCGGCGAAGAGTTCGGTGTCGTGCCGCCGTACCCGGGGGATTATTCGCCGCGCAGCATGGGGCCGCGTCCGGCGTCGGGTCTTTACGTGCGTTACGTGAATGGCTTGACCCTGAACAATGTCGCGTTCACGTTCAACCAGCCGGTGCCGTGCCCGCCCATCGTGGCTTACGATGTGGACGGCCTGACACTGAACAATTTCAATTCGCCCAAATCCGCGGGTGGCGAAGTGATCCAGTTGAAGAACGTCAAAAATCTGGTCGTGGAAAACTCCTTGGGACTGAACAACCAAAGAGTTGCCGCCATCACCCGGGCGGACAAATAACGGATCCCATTCCATGAAATTGTTCAGAACCGTATTTTGGGCTTTGGCGTTTGCCTTTTCGGTTTCTGCGCAATTGACCAATGCGCCGTTGCCGCGCGCTGAATGGGGTGCGCCATTGGTGGGCGTGTCGCATGTTGGCAATCAATGGATCATTGCGGGCCGGAAACTGGTCGTGACGCTCAATGAAAAAGACCTGGCGCTCAACATTCACGCCGGACCGGTGAAGTGGGACATGGTTCCATCCGCCACCAACGACATGCTGGTGAGATGGCACGGCAACCTGTTTCCGGTACGACTGACCGATGCGCGGAAAATTTCCTTTGTGCCCTACGACACCGGCTTTGAAACCGGCGTCCAGCTCACGCTGAGCAATTGGAAAAATCCCGATTCGGAGTCCGGGGACGGATTCGATCTGACGTTGTATCTCACGATGGGACTGGAAGGCGCCGCCGAGGATTTGGTCTTTGGCGTCACGGCCGGGGAAAGTGACGCGGCGGTGCATCAACTCGATTGGCCGACTGCACTTGACCCGGACGAAGCCGATGACACCGTTCTCAGCAACCGCAAGGGCGACCTGCTTCCGCGCCACTGGCCGAAGCAATATTTGCCAATCCGCAACGGGAGCGCCAAGGACCATAGCGTGTTGCAAAGCCACGTGATCGAGGATTGGGCGATGTCATGGTGGGGTTCTGAACAAGGTCCGTCGGCCATGATGGTTATTATCGAACCGCCCTTGGACCCAAAGTGAGCAAGATCGACGAGGTTTGGCCAGGGATCTCCTTGAACAAACGTTCAGTGTCCGCCGGGTGTGAATTCGTTTATGACTGGTTCAAGTTTCCACAAGGCGAATTATGAGTGAGATTGACCGACCTTCATTGTCCCGGCGTAAATGGCTCGGACTCGTATCCTGGCCGACGCTCACAGCATCGTTGGGCACGAGTCTCTTGAGCGAAAACGCTTCCGCAGGCCAAACGCC
The DNA here is from genome assembly GCA_021780375.1 of bacterium. Lineage (GTDB taxonomy): Bacteria > Verrucomicrobiota > Verrucomicrobiia > Limisphaerales > UBA11358 > UBA11358. The sequence continues at coordinate 15,848 of JAJXYT010000101.1, forward strand.
TGCCGGCGTCGCCGATGATAGAAATCCCGGCGCCCGCATTTATAATATCCGTGATTTCGGCGCAGTGGGCGACGGCAAAACCCTGGATACCGCCGCGGTGCAGGCAGCGATTGACGCCTGCAACAAAGACCAGGGCGGCACAGTGCTGGTGCCGGCGGGCGTATTTGTCATCGGCACAGTCGAGATGAAGAGCCATGTGACGCTGCACATTGCGGCAGCGGGCAAGCTGCTGGGCAGCGCCGACGGCAAGCCATACCACGCCGCGGACGCTATTCCGCTGGAAGGCGACGCGACGCTCCGCGACGGAAATGTCGGGCTGATTTTTGCCGTCAAGGCCGGGAATATTACCATTGAAGGTCCGGGCACCATTGATGGGCAGGGCGCGCAATTTCGCAGCCCCGAACATGGCGTGCCGCCGCCGTCGGGCCGGGGCGGCAGCCATCGCCCTTATCATTTGCTCTTTTATCAATGCTCAAACCTCCGGGTTCGCGACATTTTTTTGATCAACAGCGCCTTTCATTCAGTTCGAGTCATTGAAAGCCATTTTGTATGGCTGACTGGCATTCGCATTTTCAACCGCGTCAACGGCAACAACGACGGTTTTCACTTCATCAGCTGCGAATACCTCCATGTGGCCAACTGCGACGTGCAATCGCAGGACGATGCCTGTGCGTTGTTCGGCAGTTGCCGGTTTGTGACGATCGCCAACAGTACTTTCAGCACGCGCTGGGCCGTGTTCCGCTTCGGCGGCGGCAATCCCGAAAACGTCGCCATCTCCAACTGCGTTATTTACGAAACCTGCGGCTGCCCGATCAAAATGCAGTTTGGCGGCGATTCGCGGGCGCAAAACCTGGTGTTCTCGAATCTGATTCTACAGGACGTAACCGGGCCGATTTCGATT
>JAJXYT010000001.1 GCA_021780375.1 bacterium
CACGTGAAGCTGTATCACGGCGTCACGCTGGGCGCGAAATCCAGGTCTGCCGTGGAGCAATTGCGCGGCAAGAAACGGCATCCGACGATCGAGGACCGGGTGACGATTTATCCCGGCGCGACCATTCTGGGCGGCGACACCGTCATCGGCGCGGGCAGCACGATTGGCGGCAACGTGTTTCTGATGGAAAGCGTCGCGCCCAACTCCATCGTCATCTACGACGCCCCCAAGATGCGCGTCTTGAACAAGGCGGACCGGAAAAAGAAAGCGGCGGCGGATTTTCAGATTTGAACCCAATTGTGTCTTGATCTCAATCCTGCTCTTAATCGTAATCGTCCAGAAAGGATTAAGATTATGATGATGATTAAGATCAAAAGCATGGCTGGCACATTCCCCCTTTTCGCACGCCGCCGGTTGTGCTATCCTCTTCTTCGCAGTAATTGAAAGCGCTGATTGAAACCAGAAGCACGCGGCCAGAACGAGTCTTCCTCGTCGGCGTCGAACTTAAATCGCGCCACCGCGTGGACGTGCGCGATTCGCTCGCGGAACTCGGCGAACTCGCGACGACGGCCGGTGGCGAAGTCATTGGCCATGGCCTGCAAAAAACGGAATCCCTGAATCCCGCCACCTTCATTGGCAAGGGCAAGGCGGAGGAATTCGCCGCGTTTTGCCGGTGCAACGACGTGGATACGGTCATCTTCGACGACGAACTGTCACCTGCCCAGATCCGCAACCTGGAAAAGATCTTCAACTGCAAGATTCTCGACCGCACGTCGCTGATTCTCGATATTTTCGCGCAACGCGCCCGGACGCGGGAAGGCAAGCTGCAAATCGAGCTGGCGCAGCTCCAGCATCTCCTCCCGCGGTTGACGCGGTTCTGGGGCCACTTGTCGCGGCAGGCGGGCGGCATCGGGATGCGCGGCGGTGAAGGCGAGTCGCAACTCGAATCCGACCGCCGCAAGGTGCAGGAGCGGATTGACAAGATCAGCCGCGACCTCGACGCCGTACGCCGCCAGCGCGCGACACAGCGCGCCGGCCGCCAGCGCAGCCACTGGCCGCTGGCCTCCATCGTCGGCTACACCAATGCCGGCAAATCCACCCTGCTCAATGCGCTCACCGGCGCGGACGTGATGGCCAAGGACATTCTTTTCGCCACGCTCGATCCGACCACCCGCCGGCTGCGGCTGCCGACGAACCAGAATGTTTTGCTGACCGACACGGTCGGTTTCATCCGTAAACTGCCGCACGGACTGGTCGAGGCATTCAAGGCCACCCTGGAAGAGGTCGTGCAGGCGGATTTGCTGTTGCACGTCGTGGACATCAGCCATCTGCAGGCCGAGGAACAAATTCAGGCCGTGAATGCCGTGCTGGCGGAAATCGGCGCGGGTGAAAAGCCGACCATCATGGTTTTCAACAAAATGGACCAGCTTGGGTGGGGCGAGGCTACTGACGGGCCGACCCTGGCGCGGCAAAGTAAAACGACGACGGCTCGCGAGGACGCTCGCCCCACCAAAATTGCAGATTTCGGGGTGTTAAACCGATTGCAGGAGAAATTTCCACACGCGGTGGCCATTTCGGCGGCAACGGGCGAAGGGATGGCGACCTTGCTCGCGGAGATCGGCACGCAATTGCGGCCCAAGCGCGAATTTCTGGAATTGCGCGTGCCGCACGAACAGGCGGCCGTGATTGCCCGCCTGCACGCGGTCGGCCAGATCATCTCGCGCAGTTATCGCGGCCCGGCGGCGCGATTCAAGGCGCGCATCCCGCCGCGTCATCACGACGAATTCGCACCCTACATCGTGCGCGACCCACCGACGGTGCCGTAAATAATCCGGCAGCCGCGGCTTGCCCTGCGGCGGCGGCTGGCAATATATTGCCGGGGCAATCCGGTTTATGTTGGACAGCGGCCGCCAGTCAATCAACGTCAGCAACGTCCTCTCGGTCATCATGGGGGGCGGTCAAGGCACGCGCCTGTTCCCGCTCACCAAGGAGCGCGCGAAACCCGCCGTACCGCTGGCCGGCAAATACCGGTTGGTGGACATCCCGATTTCCAATTGCATCAACTCCGGGTTCCGGCGCATCTACATTCTGACGCAATTCAATTCCACCTCGCTGCACAGCCACATTTCGGGAACGTATAAATTCGACTTTTTTTCGAGCGGTTTCGTGGAAATCCTCGCCGCCCAACAGACGTTCACCAACACCTCGTGGTATCAGGGCACGGCCGACGCCGTCCGTAAAAATCTGATTCACTTCCTCAATCACGATTTTGATTACCTCCTGATTCTGAGCGGCGATCAGCTGTACCGCATGGACTTTCGCCGGGTCGTGGACCAGCACGCCAAAACCGGCGCGGACATCACCGTGGCCACGATTCCGGTCGCCCGCACCGACGCGCAGTCGCTCGGCATCATGCAAATCGGCGAAGACCGCCGCATCACGCGGTTCGTGGAAAAGCCGAACGACCCGGCGGTGCTGGACACCCTGCGGCTGCCGCCCGAATGGTATCCCAAACTCGGCATCGAAGGGGAACGCGACCTGTTCCTCGCCTCCATGGGCATCTACATTTTCAATCGCCAGCTCGTCCGCGAATTGCTGGACAATCCCCTGCCCGACTTCGGCAAACACATCATTCCGCACGCCATCAACACCCGCCGGGTCTTCTCCTATATCTTTCAGGGTTACTGGGAGGACATCGGGACCATCCGCTCGTTTTTCGACGCCAACCTCGACCTCGTCTCCGAACTGCCGCGCTTTAATTTCTTTGACATGAGCGCGCCGATTTTCAGCCGCCCGCGCTACCTGCCCGGCTCCAAAATCAACGGCGCCCAGATTGACCATGCGGTGATTTCCGACGGCTGCATCATCAATCACGCCCGCATCACCAGCAGCATCGTCGGCCTGCGCACCGTCGTCGGCACCGGGACGGACTTGAACCGCGTGGTCATCCTCGGCAGCGACTATTACGAATCCCAGGAATCCGTGCTCATGCACGAGTGCGACGGCAAACCCCGCATCGGCATCGGCGCCAACTGCAAGATCGAGAACGCCATCATTGATAAAAACGCGCGCATCGGGAACAACGTGACCATTTCGCCCGCCGGCAAAGCCGACAAATTGGACCACGAACTTTACTACATCCGCGACGGCATCGTCATCATCCCCAAAAACGCCGTCATCCCGCACGGAACGGTCATCTGAGATTGACGATGGACGATGGACGATGGACGCGCGTAATGGGTTTCACGAATCCTGAAAACGGAAGATGGCGGGGGAGGCTCAACTCTTCCAAAAATCTCTGCAAAACTGGAGCGCTGGTCTCCGACCCGGCGCGAAAATGTTGGTTTCCCCAACATGCCGGGTCGGAGACCGGCGCTCCGCCCATGATGCGCCGGCATTCGGAGCGCCGAGCACCGTCTCGGCTCGTTGGCAAAATCTGTCACTTCGCGCCGAGGCGGTGCTCGGCGCTCCATAACGCAGCGAAGGCGGGTGTCAACGCCGGGTTAAAGGATGGCAATCCCCTCAGAATTGAGGGTTAAATCGCCGTGGACAAACCACCAACACCGGAATAAAGTCTTTTCATGATACAGGATAGGCTGAGCACTCAGCCGCCGGTTATCTGTTAGGCGGCTATGAATCATGCGCGTTGCGCTAATCATTATTGGCTCTGCGGTTCTGATTTGGATACTTCTGGTCTATTTGTCATTTTATTGGCCACCGTGCATACGTGCCGTCAGATATTTCGCATACACGTTATTCGTCATCGGAGGTCTGAATTTTGCCAGCTTTTTCATTATTTCTTTGTTCATCGGAGGCGATGCGGTTGGGAACCCGCCGCAGGACGGCAGATATTTCGTATCGGAGCATGGCCGCCGGACAGAAGTTTCACGTTCGGTTTATGAGTATAGTCTGTTTCATGCGCACTCTGTTTGGGGCACTCACCCACTTATCGCTTTCGGTGCTTATATCCTGTATGGTGAGGACAGAAAGCGAAAGTCAAAGCCAGCCGTCTAAACTGAGGATAGGCTGCAAAGGATGATTCTCTCGTTGTTGCCCGGCTGCCACGCGCCATTTGCTTTCCCCCGTTTCGCTGCTAAAACTTCCGCGTGCCCAACGATGTTGCCAAATCAAAATCAAAATTGAAACCAAAGAAGGCGAAAGCGTATCGCACGAAGCCGCGCCCGCTGGGTCTTCGCAAAGGTTTCAGGTATGACAATGTTTCCCAATTGCTCACGCGCATTGAAGGCGGACGTTATCGTTGAGTTTCTCAATCCGTGTTTATCCGTGTCCATCAGTGGTTTAATCGCTGCATTTACTTTCCCCCGTTTCGCTGCTACAACTTCCGGGTGCTCAACGATGCCGCCATCTGGAAAAGCCTCAATTCGCCGCGCCAATTGTTTTTGATCGCCGGACCGTGCGTGATTGAGAACGAGAAGTTGTGCCTGCAAGTCGCCTCCGCGCTTAAAAAAACCTGCGCCGCCCTCGGCATTTTCTACGTCTTCAAGGCCAGCTTCGACAAAGCCAACCGCACCTCGGCCAAATCCTTTCGCGGAGTCGGAATGGAAGCCGGCCTGGAAATTCTCGGCAAAGTCCGCGCCAAAATCGGCGTGCCGGTTTTGACCGACATTCACACGGAAACCCAGGCCGCCATTGTCGGCGAGGTCGTGGATATTCTGCAGATTCCCGCGTTTCTCTGCCGTCAGACGGATTTGATTGAAGCCGCCGCCCTGACCGGCCAGATCGTAAACCTGAAAAAAGGCCAGTTCCTGTCTCCGGCGGAAATGGGCCAGGTCGTGGAGAAGGCCCGGCGCGCCGGCGCCGAAAAAATCCTGCTCACCGAACGCGGCACGACGTTCGGATACAACAATCTGGTCGCCGACCTGCGCTCGCTTCCCATCATGAAGCGCTTTGGCTGCCCGGTGGTTTTCGATGCGACGCATTCGGTGCAGTTGCCGGGTGGCGGCGGTGACAAATCGTCCGGTCAGCGTGAATTTGCCCCGGTGCTGGCCCGCGCCGCGCTGGCCGCCGGCGCCAACGGCCTGTTCGTCGAAACCCACCCGAACCCCGACCGCGCCTGGAGCGACGGGCCGAACATGATTCCGCTGGCCGAAATGCCGGGCTTGCTCCGGAGTACGCTTAAAGTATTCAACGCGGTGAAGAAATGAACCTCGAACATCCAACCTCGAACATCCAACATCCAATTGAGTTGCCAGTTCGGAACCATTGGATGTCCGGCGTTGGATATTGGATGTTGGATGTTTTCAAACTTTGATTTTCATGGAGCGCCTTTCTCCGCAACTTCAATCGCGCCTCAAGCGCGTAAAATTGTTCCTGTGCGACGTGGACGGGGTGCTGACCGACGGCGCGGTTTACCTCGGCGGCACGCGGGAAATCAAACGGTTTAACATCCGCGACGGTCTCGGCCTGATTTTTTTGCGCCGGGCCGGTTTCCCGGTCGGCTGGGTTTCCGCCCGGCCATCGCCGGTGACGAAGGCGCGCGCGGCCGAGCTGGGAATTGATTTTCTCGTCCAGCAAGGCGACCGCCGGAGCAAAACCGGCGCGGTGGAAAAACTGTTGCGCCGGACCAAACTGGATTGGGACGCCGTTTGTTTCGTCGGCGACGACGTGGTGGATTTGGGGCCGTTGACGCGGGCCGGCCTGGCGGTGGCGGTGGCCGACGCGCGGCCGGAGGCAAAGGCGGCGGCGCATTATGTCACGCGCGCGGCGGGCGGCCACGGCGCGGTGCGCGAAACGGCGGAAATGATTTTACAGGCGCAGGAAAAATGGGACGCCATTATCGCCCACTACTGCGAATGACAGAACGGTAGCAGCGGACATTAGTCCGCTCTAAAACATGCAAAGAATTTTGAATAATGAGCCGGCTGACGCCGGCTGCTACGAGGAAGGACCAGCCCGGCCCGTTATTATTGCCATTTGGATTTTATTGGCCCAGATGGCGCTGGGACCTTTGGCCGTTGCCCGAGCACAGTCGAATGTCGTGGGCCACGCCAGCGATTTCACGTCGGTGGAGTACTACCCGGCGCCGAACCAGCAGCAGATGAAATCGCGGTTGTCCGGCGCGGAAGCGCAGCCGCTGCCGGGCGGATTGCTCGCCATCAAACAGCTCAAGCTCGAAACATTCGGACCGGACGGCAAGTCGGAAATCATCGTCAACGCGCCGGAGTGCGTTTATGATCAGTTGAGCGGCACGGCCAGCTCCGCCGGCCGGTTGCAGGTGCAGTACCAGGAAGGAAAAATCCGCATTGAAGGCAAAGGTTTTTTGTGGCGGCAAAGCGATTCCTTCCTCACCATCTCCAATCGCATATCCACCGTGCTGCAATTCGGATCGGAAAGGATGAATTAAGCCGTGAAAATTTTTGGTTACATTGCACTGATGGCCCTCGCCGGCGTCGGACCGTTGCGCGCGCAGCGGAACACCAACACGAATGCCGTTGACGAAATCCTGGCGCTGGTGACAACGAATGCGCCCGCGTCGAAACCGCGACCGCGTCCGGAGACATTGATTGAAGCCGACGGCCCCGCGGATTTCGACCTGGCCGGGCACAAGGTGGTTTACCATGAGCACGTGCGGGTGGATTCCCCGAACATGAAGTTGAGTTGTGAATGGCTCGCCGCCGACCTGCCGCAAACCGGCGGTCGCGTGACCAACATCGTCGCCGAAACCAACGTGGTGATTGACGCGACCGATGACAAAGGCCAGCAGATGCACGCAACCGGCGACAAGGCGGTGTACGTTTACAGCGTCGAAAACGGCGTGACCAACGAGACCGTCACATTGACGGGCAATGCGCGGCTGGAAAACACCCAGGGCTGGCTGACGGGTGATTCGATTATCTGGGACCGGATGCATGAACGTTTGAGCGTGCCGTCCAATCCCAAAATGATCTTTCATCAAACCCTCAATGGCGTGGCCATCGGCACCAATGCGCCGCCGGTGGAAACCAATCCGCCGCCGGTGGCGACCCGTCCCCCGGCAACGGACACGAATTTGCCGCCGGCGAAACCGGATCCGACGCACAAACCCGCTCCGCCGCCTGAAAATTTCTAAGACTGAATGGAAACGACCGCGACATCGTCGAACGGCCTGCTGCTCGCCACCGAAAAGCTGATGAAGGCCTATCATGGCCGGCGGGTGGTTGACGGCGTTTCGGTGAACGTGAAGGCGGGTGAGATCGTCGGATTGCTCGGTCCGAACGGCGCGGGCAAGACCACGACCTTCAACATGGTCGTGGGCGTCGTGAAACCCGATGAAGGCGTGGTGAACTTTCAGGCCCGCAACATCACGCGGCTGCCCATGCACAAACGCGCCCGGCTGGGCATCGGCTATCTGACGCAGGAACCGTCGGTGTTCCGCAAGCTGACGGTCGAGCAAAACATCCTGGCGATTCTGGAAACGTGCAAAATGTCGCGGGACGAGCGCGCGGTGCGGTTGAAGTACCTGCTGCAGGAACTGGATTTGACACCGGTGGCCCGGAGCCGGGCGTACCAGATCAGCGGCGGGGAGAAGCGGCGGCTGGAAATCACCCGCGCCCTGGTGACCAGCCCCCGGCTGATGCTGCTGGACGAGCCGTTCAGCGGCATTGACCCCATCGCGGTTTACGAAGTCCAGAAGATCGTGCGCCGCCTCAAGGAGCGCGGTCTGGGCATTTTGATCACCGACCATAACGTGCGGGAAACCTTGAAATTGATTGACCGCGGTTACATCATTCACAAGGGTCAAGTGCTGGTGGAGGGCAGTTCGGAATTTCTGACGAACGACCCGAAGGCGCGCGAGATTTACCTGGGACCGGAATTTAACCTGTAGTCGGATTAAGACGAAGCTTAAGATTACGAGCAAGAGTATGATAACGAGAAAAGCCCGCTGCCACCTCTCGATTCTTAAACTTAATCTTAATCGTAATCGCGGTTGAAAAAAATATGGCACACGAACCCGTCACGGTTGAACGGTTTTATGAGGAGCATGCCGACTCGCTGCAACTGCGATCGCTGTCCGGCAAAAACGGATTCAAACGCATCATCCGTGAGCCGACGGTCAACCGCCCCGGCCTGGCCCTGAGCGGTTTCACGCGTTATTTCGCCTACAAACGCATCCAGGTGCTGGGCAACGCGGAAACGTATTATTTGCGGTCACTCTCCCGCGCGGAGCGCGAGACCCGCTACGCGGAACTGTTCGCCTACCGGATTCCCGGAATCGTGTTCAGCCGCAATCTCCGGCCGGACGACGAACTGCTGGTGGCGGCGGACAAGGCGGGCGTGCCGATTTTTCACACCGCGCTCGTCACGATGCGGTTCATCAACTTCGCCACCTTCGCCCTGGAGATGATGTTCGCGCCGCGCGGCACGGAAATGGGCAGCGCGGTGGACATCCTGGGCGTGGGTGTGCTCATTCGCGGTGAAAGCGGCATCGGCAAAAGCGAGGCGGTCCTGGCCCTCATCGAGCGCGGTTACAGTCTGGTGGCCGATGATGTGACGAAGGTGACGCTGTTGGACGGCCGCCAGGTGATGTGCACCAGCGCCGAATTGACGCGTGACCACATGGAAATCCGGGGCATCGGCATCATCAACGTGGCCGCCATGTTCGGCGTCAAAAGCGTTCGCAAGGAAAAGAACCTCGATCTGGTCATCACCCTCAAAGCCTGGAAAGAAGTGGACGAGGTGGACCGGATCGGCATGGAACAGGAATTTGTCAAAGTGCTGGGGGTGGACATTCCGCACATCGTGATTCCCGTGCGGCCGGGCCGGGACCTGGCGCGGCTCATCGAAGTCGCCGCCTTCCAGACCAAACTGAAAATGTCGGGCTACAACGCCGCCGAAGACCTGAACCAGCGGTTGATTGCCCACATGGTGCCGGGCCATGTGATGCCGCCGACGGCACAAAAATAGCTGGATATTTAACTTATTTCATCTAGTGTCGCATGAGCAAACCGATGAGCGCGAAGACAACACCGGACCTGCAGTTCCTCACCAGGGAGCTCACCATCGCCAACCGGCTGGGGATTCACGCCCGGCCGGCAGCGGTGTTTGTGAAGACCGCCAACCGGTTTGCGTCGGAAATCCTGGTGGAAAAAGACGGCGAGAAAATCAACGGCAAGAGTATCATGGGCTTGATGATGCTGGCCGCCGGTCCCGGCAGCAAACTGACCCTCCACGTCCGCGGCGACGACGCCTCCCAAGCCATTCAGGAACTGGAAGCGCTCGTGGCACGGAAGTTCGACGAGGAATAAGCCGCAAAGTTCCGGGTCCTTTTGGATTTCGCCGGAAACTCACCGGCAACGTGCATTTCCCCTGACGAATCACGTTTTCATCGGAAGTTGCACCCCACCATGTTTGTATCCACGAGCCATTTTTCACTTTGAAATATCACCGAACAATATTCCTCGACCCGCAGCAAAGGTTTTTTACCGCCGTTCCGCAAGAGCTCGCAAGTCGCAACCCCTTCGACTTGAGTCGCAGCCTGCAACGATCCCAAAAACAAAAGCTCAACCACAACGCCCAGGGCGAGCGAGCGCGTCTCACAGGTGCTCCGGCTTGTTTGGGATTATTAGAACCGTCCCCCCCAGTGTCAACTTTGGACTTTGAACTTCGGGCTTTGGACTTTAGCCTGTCCCCATGGCTTCCGCCGAAATTGACATCAAATACGTCGCCCACCTGGCGCGGCTGCAGCTGACCCCCGACGAGGAAAAAAAACTGGGCGCCCAACTGGAAAATATCCTCGGTTACATCGAAAAGTTGAATCAACTCGATGTTTCCGGCGTCGAGCCGACCGCCCATGCCGTGCCAATGGTCAACGTCACGCGCCCGGATGAGATTCGCCCGTCGCTCCCGCAGGACGACGCTCTGCGCAACGCGCCCGCCCGGGCCAACGGCCTGTTCATCGTGCCGAAAATCGTTGAATGATTTCCAACCACGGATGAACACGGATGAACACGGATTAGAGATGAAGCAAAAGTATCCGTGTAAATCTGTGTCTATCCGTGGTTAAACCTCTATGTTGAACCAACTGACCATTTCCGAACTGACGGCCAGGCTCGCCAAACGCGAAGTCTCTTCACGCGAGGCCGTGCAGTCGTGTCTCGACCGGATCGCCCGCGTGGATGGAGAAATCCACGCCTTCATCAGCCACAACGACGCCGACGCGCTCGCCCAGGCGGACGCAGCCGATCAATTGTTTTCCCGGGGCGATAGCGCCGGCCGGCCGCTGCTCGGCGTGCCGGTGGCGGTCAAGGACGTGCTGGCGGTCAAAAATCAGCCGCTCAATTGTGGCTCGAAAATCCTGGGCCGGTTTGTTTCACCCTATGACGCAACGGTCGTGGAAAAATTAAAAGCGGCGGGCGCCATTGTCTTTGGCCGGTTGAACATGGATGAGTTTGCCATGGGCAGCTCGACGGAAAATTCCGCGTTCGGTGTCACACGCAATCCGTGGGATACCACGCGCATTCCCGGCGGCTCGTCCGGCGGCTCGGCGGCGGCCGTCGCCGCGGATGAAGTCATGGCCGCGCTCGGCTCGGACACCGGCGGCTCCATTCGCCAGCCGGCAGCGCTTTGTGGTTGCGTCGGTTTGAAACCCACTTACGGCCGCGTTTCGCGATACGGCCTGGTCGCCTTTGCCAGCTCGCTCGACCAGATCGGCCCGTTCACCAAAGACGTGCGCGATGCGGCGACGATGCTCGGGGTCATCGGGGGACACGATCCGCGCGATTCGACCAGCGTGCCGCAACCGCTGCCCGACTATGCCGCGGCGTTGACCGGGTCCTCGCCGGACGGGCCAATCCTCAAAGGGCTCAAGCTCGGTTTGCCGAAGGAATACCTGATTGGCGGTCTGGACGCGGAAGTGAAAGCGGCCGTGGACGCCGCCGTGAAAAAATTCCAGGAACTTGGCGCGGAGATTATCGAGATTTCGTTGCCGCACACGGATTACGCCGTGGCGACGTATTACATCATTGCCACCGCCGAGGCTTCGGCCAATCTGGCGCGGTTTGACGGCATCCGTTACGGCGCGCGGGTGGAGGGGGCGGACCCGGTGGAGCTTTATGGCAGGACCCGCGGGGCGGGTTTTGGCACGGAAGTGAAGCGGCGGATCATTCTCGGCACCTACGTCTTGAGCAGCGGTTACCACGATGCGTACTACCTGCGCGCCCAAAAAGTCCGCACGCTCATCCGCAATGATTTTTTGAAAGCGTTTAAAACCGTGGATGCCGTGGTGACGCCCACCTCGCCGACGGCGGCGTTCAAGATCGGCGAGAAATCGGACGACCCGCTGCAGATGTATCTGAGCGACATCTTCACCATTTCCTGCAACCTGGCGGGCATCTGCGGCATCAGCCTTCCGTGCGGCTTCATGAAAAATCCGAAGCTGCCGATTGGTTTGCAACTGTTGGGCAAACCGTTCGGCGAGGAAACCCTTTTACAGGCTGCCCACGCCTACGAACGGGGCACGAACTGGCACCGGGAGAAACCGCCACTCTAAGCTGCGGCCGTTTTCGGACTTTCCCTGGAACAAACGAAGGGGCTTGCATTTCAAGTAACTTGATGGTTACTTGGCAGGCTTGATGGCCAGACCCGCCAGAACCTCAGGCGTCTCGTTGCGGAACCCGGAACGCACGCGCGAGCGCATTTTATCCGCCGCGCTGAAGGAGTTCGCCGCGAACGGTTTTGCCGGGGCACGGGTGGATGCCATCGCGCAGCGCGCGGCCGTCAACAAACGGATGCTTTACCATTACTTCGGCAACAAGGAACATCTGTTTCGGGAAGTGCTGCGTCTGAAAATGGCCGAGCGGCAGGCGTGGGCCGAAACGTTGTCGGGCGATCCGGCGGAAAGTCTTGCCTTCTGGTTCGACGCCGCGTGCCGGGACCCGGATTGGGTTCGTCTGCTGGAGTGGGAAGCGTTGCAGGAAGCCAACCGGCGGTTGATTGACGAAAAAAAACGGCGCGCCGCAACAAACCGCGGACTGGAGCGCATCCGGCAGCGGCAGACCCGCGGCCAGGTTTCGGCTGAATTCGATCCGCGCCACGTCATGCTGGCCATGCGGTCGCTGACCATGTTTCCGGCGGCGTTCCCCCAATTGACCCGGCTCATCATGGGGCGACCCGTTTCCGACCCCATGTTTCAGAAGGATCGTACCGCGTTTTTGAAAAGATTCGCGGCCGCCTTTCAACCGCCCCCGGCGCGGAGCTCCGCCAAGAACGATCTGGCAAAGTAAAGCAGCATGAAAAAATCCTCTTTTATTTCCGGAATATTGGCGGTGACCGCCGGGCTGCTGGCGGGCGGCTGTTCCCGCAGCGCGAAACCCGCCGCGGGCGGCGCAGCGCCGGTGCTGGTCGCCGCCGCCTTCACCACCAATGTGCCCATGCAGATTGATCCGCCGCCGGTCGGCCATGTGATGCCGTACTCGACCGTGACGATTCACTCGCAAATCGGCGGCATCATCAGCCAGGTGCATTTCAAGGAAGGCCAGCAGGTCAGCCAGGGCGATTTGCTGTTCACGATTGATCCGCGGCCGTCGCAGGCGGCACTGGCCCAGGCCCAGGCAAATCTGTTGCGCGACCGGGCGCAACTGGAAAATGCCAGGATCCAGTTTGATCGCGAGCGGAAATTATTCGACCAGAAACTTGTCTCCCAGGATGAATTTGACACCAGCAAGGCCGGCATGGACGCGCTTCAGGGCACCGTCCAGGCGGATCAAGCCGCAGTCACCAATGCCGGCCTCAACCTCGAGTTCACCGAAATCCGGTCGCCCATAGACGGAATCACCGGCAGCCTGCTGTTCTACCAGGGCAATGTCGTCAAGGCCCCGGACGACACGTTGCTGACGATCAACCAAATCCGTCCGATCTATGTCGGGTTTGCCGTGCCGGAACAGTATCTGCCGGAAATCAGAAGTGAAATGAAGCAAAGAAAGCTCAAGGTCCAGGCCGCGTTTGAGGGCATGAATGTGCCGCCGCCGCAGGGTGAATTGACCTTCATCAACAACACGGTGGATGAAACCACCGGATCGATCCTGCTTAAGGCGACCTTTCCGAACGAGCAAGGCGTGCTGTGGCCGGGACAGTTTGTGAACGTTGAGTTGACATTGTCGGAACTGACGAACGCGGTCGTCGTACCGTCACCGGCCATCCAGACCGGGCAAAACGGGGAGTACGTTTACGTCGTAAAACCGGATCAAACCGTGGCTGAACGTCCCGTGACCATCGGCATCACCTATCAGGATGAGACGGTCGTGCAAACAGGCCTGGTCGCGGGTGAAACGGTGGTGACCGACGGGCAATTGCGGCTGACGCCCGGCGCGAAGGTCAGTGTCAAACAACCCTGATGAAGCAAAACCACCATGACGCGGGGCGACCGGGCGGTTGTTTCGTTGATCGGCCATGAGCATTCCCGAACTGTTCATCCGCCGGCCGGTAATGACCACGTTGGTCATGCTGGCCATCCTGTTGTTCGGCATCATTGGTTACAGCCTGTTACCGGTCAGCGACCTGCCGGACGTGGATTATCCCACCATCAACGTTTCGGCGAGCCTGCCCGGCGCGAGTCCTGACACCATGGCCTCGGCCGTGGCCACGCCGCTGGAAAAACAATTCTCCACCATTGCGGGCGTGGATTCCATGAGTTCGGTCAGCGCGCTGGGCGCTTCGCAAATCACCATTCAATTTTCGCTGGACCGCAATATTGATGCGGCAGCACAGGACGTGCAGGCGGCCATCGCCAAGGCGGCCCGGCAGTTGCCGCCGAACATGCCCACCCCGCCGACGTACAGCAAAGTCAATCCGGCCGACGCGCCGATTCTTTATCTCGCGATGTCGTCGCCGACCCTGCCGCTCTCCGTCGTGGACAATTACGCCGAAAATTTGCTGGCGGAACAGATTTCCATGGTGGACGGCGTGGCGCAGGTTTCCGTCTATGGCTCACAACAATACGCCGTGCGCATCCAGGTGGACCCGAACAAGCTGGCGGCCTATGGCCTGGGCATTGACCAGGTCGAACAGGCGGTGGAACAAGGCAACGTGGATCAGCCGACGGGCATCCTTTACGGCAAACACCAGGCCTTCACCGTGGAGGCCAACGGCCAACTGGAGGACGCGGCGGCTTTTCGCCCGCTGATTGTCGCCTGGCGCAACGGCAATCCGGTGCGGCTGGAGCAGTTGGGCAACGTGCTCGACAGCGTGCAAAACAACAAGGTGGCAGCGTGGTACAACACGCCGAAAGGAAGCACCCGCGCCGTGGTGCTGGCCATTCAGCGCCAGCCCGGAGCGAACACCGTTGCCGTGGTGGACAACATCAAGAAATTGCTGCCGCAGTTCCGCACCCAGATTCCCGCTGCCGTTCAGCTCAATGTGCTTTTTGACCGTTCCCAATCCATCCGCGAATCGGTAGCGGAGGTCGAGCACACCCTGTTTTTGGCCGTCTGCCTTGTCATCATGGTCATATTCATTTTTCTGCGGAACCTCTCGGCGACACTCATTCCCAGCCTGGCCTTGCCGATGTCCATCATCGGCACGTTTGCCGTGATGGCCCTGCTCGGTTACAGCCTCGACAATCTGTCGCTCATGTCACTGACACTCTGCGTCGGATTCGTGGTCGATGACGCCATTGTCATGCTCGAGAACATTGTGCGTCACATGGAAAACGGCGAATCCCCGATGGCAGCGGCGCTGAAGGGTTCCCGGGAAATCGGCTTCACCATTGTTTCGATGACGCTGTCGCTCACGGCGGTGTTCATCCCGGTGCTGTTCATGAGCGGCCTGGTCGGGCGACTGCTGCACGAATTTGCCGTGACCATTGTCACCGCCGTGTTGGTGTCCGGTTTTGTTTCGCTGACGCTGACGCCGATGATGTGCAGCCGGTTTGTGCACGCGGAGCGTGGGCGCCAGCACGGCCGGGTTTACAATGCCTTCGAACGGTATTTTAACGGGATGCGCGACACCTACGACCGCACGCTCAAAGTGGTCCTGCGCCACCGCCGCACGACCTTGATCGTCTCGCTGGTGATCTTTGTCGTCACCTTGTTCTTATTTGTCGTCATTCCCAAGGGCTTTTTTCCCAGTGAAGACACCGGCCAGATTTTTGCGATTACCGAGGCGTCGCAGGACATATCCTTTGACGCCATGCGGCAACATCAAATGGCCGCGGCGAAAATCGTGGCAGCGGACCCGAACGTGGCCGCGTTCATGTCCGCCATTGGCGCCGGCGGACCGTCCTCCACCTTGAATCAGGGCCGCATGTTCATGCGCTTGAAACCGCGTTCCGAACGCAAACTGAGCGCGGATCAGATCATTCAGGAATTGCGTCCGAAGCTGGCGCAGGTGACAGGCATTAATGTTTACCCGCAAAACCTGCCGCTCATTCGGGTCGGCGGCCGGCTGACCAAGGCGTTGTATCAATACAGTTTGCAGGACTCCGACACCAAGGAACTCTTCCACTGGGCGCCGATTTTGACTGACCGGATGGCCAAACTGCCCGGTCTGCAGGACGTGACCAGCGATTTGCAGATCGCCAGCCCGCAGGTGAACGTGGACATCGATCGTGACAAAGCGGCCGCGCTGGGTGTGACCGCGCAGCAGGTCGAAAACGCTTTGAATTATGCCTACGGGGAAATGCAGGCCTCGACCATCTACTCCGATGTGGCCGAATACTGGGTGGTCTTTGAAGTCCTGCCGCAATTTCAACTTGAACCCGCCGCGCTGGCGCGGCTCTACATCACCAGTTCGATGACGAGCACCAATGGGACGCCGAATCTCGTTCCTTTGAGCGCCGTCGCCCGGCTTTCCCGGAGCCTGGGTCCGGCGACCATTGCACATATCGGCCAGTTGCCGGCGGTCACCATTTCGTTCAACCTCGCTCCCGGTGTGGCCCTCGGCACAGCGGTATCGGAAATTCAAGAAATGGAGGCGCAAACGCACCTCCCGGCCACCGTCACCGGCAGTTTTCAGGGCGCGGCACAGGTTTACCAATCTTCTCTGCAGGGCCTCTTCGCTTTGCTCATCATGTCCATTCTCGTCATTTACATCATTCTGGGCATTCTTTACGAAAGCTTTATTCATCCGCTGACGATTTTGTCCGGCCTCCCCTCGGCAGGATTTGGGGCGTTGATGACACTGATTATTTTCAGTTGGTGCAACACGAACACCCTTCACGAATTGGCGCATCCCCAAAATCTTAAAGCATTTTTCGAGACATTGGTCTCGCACGCCGAACTGAACATATACGGATTTGTGGGGTTGATCATGCTCATTGGCATAGTAAAAAAGAACGCCATCCTGATGATTGACTTTGCCATCGTCGCGCAACGCGAGCATGGCAAGGACCCCTATGACGCCATTTACGAAGGCTGCCTGTTGCGGTTCCGGCCCATCATGATGACCACCATGGCCGCGCTGATGGCCACATTACCCATCGCGCTGGGCCTCGGCGCGGGCGGTTCCTCGCGGCAGACGCTTGGCCTGGCGGTTGTCGGCGGCTTGCTGGTTTCCCAGCTTCTTACGCTTTATATCACACCGGTGATTTATCTCTACCTGGAATCGGCCCACCAATGGTATTTGCGCAAGCACGCCAGACGCGCCGCGATTCAGACGGGAACGAATCCGGCGGCGGCGTGAAACGGTGTTTAACGGGACTTCCCGCTCGTTCGGTTACCAGGGCCGTTCGACGCGGAAAAACCCGCTCCCCGACGCAGGCAAAGTGACACTCAGCAGGCTGGAGTTGGTATCGAGAGCATTGGTGACCCACAACCATTGCGCGGGTGAAGCAAGCGCATCGTTCTTCCTCAGCAAGGTGTCAATGATGGTATTGGGCCACGAAACGGTGATGGAGTCGCCGGCACGGGCAATATTCAACTGTACCGGATTACCGGCCACAATCAGGCCGGCATCCACCGAGCTGTTTCCCGACACGGTGGCAATCACGGTCCAAAGGTAAGTGCCCGGAAGCTGGTAGGTGTGGGTGGCGAACTGGTTTGTCCCATGCGGCGTATTGTCGCCGAAGTTCCAATCGTAGGTCACCGGCGCGGCGTTGTTGGAAACGGCGGGCACGGCCGCAAACGGAGCCGGCCAATTTGCCGGATAGGACGGCGGGACGTATCCGATGGCGCTTATGGAATATGGCCCTTGCGCCACGGACACGATACCGGTGCCAAGGTTCGAATTTTTGTTGCCGTCATAGGCCGCAAACATAAACGTGTCCGTCCCCACGTAACCTGGATTCGGGAAATAGGTCGCCACATTGTTGCTCAACCCCACGGAACCGTTGGTCGCCTGGGAGAGGATCCGCAGGGTGAGGTTGCTGCCGGTCGCCGGCAATATCATGGCCACGGCCCTGTTATTGGTGGTGTTGGTGGAAACATTGCTCACGGCGGGTGGAACGCTGTTGTTGGGGTTGCTGTTGCCGGGTCCGTTGTGACAGAGGTAACAGCCAATTTCCGCCCCGCGGTAGAGATTGACCGTGTTCGTAACCGTGTCAAAACTGGCTATCAACGTGCGATCCGCCTGGGCGCGGGACAGGACGGTTCCCCGATAATCCGTTCCGTGGCAGATGGCACAGGCCGTCACCCCGCCCGGCAGCGAGTTGATCAAATCCCCGTGCGAGCCGATCCAATTCTGGCCCAGCATGTGCATTCCGTGCGGCCCGCCGTTGGCGGTATTGGGCATGCTCACATGGCAGGCGGTGCATTCAATCATCATACCGACATGGCCCTGAATCTGGATGTTCCGCAAATTATCGTTGAGGTGCGTGCTGGGAAACTCCGCATGCGTCGAGCCATGGCACGCCTCGCATTGCAAACCGCCATGGCCGACGGAAAACCGGTACAACGCAAGATTATTGATGGCGAAAGTCTGGTCCACCGCAGTCCGAACGGTCCAGTTGGTATCGGTGAAGACGGAGGTGTAGCGGATTTGCCCGTTGTTATTGACGGCGGTGCCGGAGTGGCAGCTCTGGCACAGCGGTTCGTCCAGCCAGCCGGTGCGATTGGTCGAGCCAACCAGGCTCATGTTGCCGTGGCAACTCTGGCATTGCATTTCCATGGAACCATCCGCTGCAATGGCCCCGCCCATCGCGCCGCGCAGGCATCTCGTCGTGGAACCGGGATGACAGCGGTAACAGGCGGAACGGTTGGCGAGATTATCGAGGGTGGTATTGGACGTTGGATCCACCACATGCGCGTGGAATCCGTGCATGGAAGCTGTGAATGGAGGGATGTTGCTGTAACTGTTCAGAATATTCAGCGCCACGTCGGCATGACAAGCCGCGCACAGAACCGGTTTCCCATCGGCGGTCACGTTACGGTAGAGGCCTTGTGGATTGAAACCTCGGGCGGCCAGGGCGGCCTGGTAAAGTCCGGGAGACTGCGAGAACTGCCGCTCGTCGTGCAACCGAAGAATGTTCAGCCGGAAATCGCGTTCCGGCAAACCGTCCCAGACCCAGCCGGCCAGCGGCTCGGCGGCCGTTTGCGTGCCCGAAGCATGACAGGCGCGGCAATCCATTTCATCGGAGATGGGCAGGACAATCTGGTTCGTCGCGAGGATGTTGTTCCCGGCATCACGCGCCACGAGCAACATGAGCGGATAAGGATTTTTCTTGAGGGCATCGTCGTAAGGTGAAAGCGGAATTCCCTCGGCGCGCCACCAGTTGACCGGCGTGGTGACGCCGGGAAGCGGTGGAACGGGTGTGTTGGTTTGCTCGAAGAGCATTCCTTGCGGCGTGTTGTTGAGGCCGGGCATGCCCCAGTTGAGTAATCCCGCGTTCACCGGCAAATTGGCGCCGTACAACGGAAAGACAAAGCTGTAAAAATTGCCTTTGCCCGCAGACGTGGAATTGAACGAGCCGGTGGGATCGGCCACCGCCTGGTACGTCACGGTGTAACCGCCGTTCGTAACCAGCAGTCCGCCGACGATGAGCTGAGCCTCAATGGTGTTGTAGGGCGGCAGGATGGAGAACACCGAGTAATCGCTGTCTATGCAATGCATGCCGAGATTGTTCCAGCCAAGAACCTGGGCATTGGCCCCGCAACTCGTGTGGGGGAAAAGAAAAGTCAAAGCGAACAAACAAACCGCCAAACGCAAACGCCATGGTCGCCACGCTTTCATGGATTGTCCTGTCAGAACCGCTTCTTATCCTAACACAGATTTTAAGTCTGACAATCCACCAATCTGGGGAATTTTATGCCAAAAAATGCTGCGGTTCGGAACAGAGGAACCCCTGCCAATGGCTGATTTCAACCCTTGCCGTGCATCACGCCGTCCGCTGTGCTGGCTTCGCCGTTTCCCCAATGGTTCAATTGCCGGCAACGATATGTTGGCCTTCCGCTTTGAATCCTTCGTGGAAAGCGACCGTGCCCTGCGGAGTACGCCCGCCGAAAGACAGAGCGAAGAAGACCTCCGGCGGCACTCCCTCAGGCACAAGGCCAGGCATGTTTTTGAATCCGAATTTCCTGTAGTAATCCGGGTGTCCCACGAGACAACATCCTTGAGCGTTCATCTCTTTCAAACGTGACAACCCTTCTCTCATCAGGGCTTTGCCGATGCCCTTGCGCTGGTGCTCCGGCAAAACGGAAACCGGTCCCAGGCCGTACCAGTTCGGGGTGCCGTCGGAAATGGTCACGGGCGAGAAAGCAATATGGCCGATCACCCGGCCATCCGTTTCTGCGACCAGCGATACCGTCAGAGCCTTGGCGGCCCGCAGCGCCTCGATGATGAACTGCTCCGTGTGGTGGCTGATCGCCAGGGTCTTGAACGCCGCGATCGTCACCTCAGTGATCGGGCCAACATCGTCCGGCGTCTCGTTCCGGATAACGAACTTTGGATTCATGGTTTCATATTCCTCACTCTTCAGGCCAACTATCGGGCTTCGCCAACCAGCAGCGGCGGATGGGTCGGGCCAAAATTCACGCTGTATTCGACATTGAGCAGCAACACGCGCTCACCGGCGAAACGGCAGGTGAACGTGATGGCCAGCGGCGTTTCGTAATAGGCCAGTTTCACCGTGTAGGTGTCGTCCGTCGTCCACGCACCGCTGGCGGCAATTGGTTGCTCGACCGGCGCCGCCACCCAGGAATCCACACCGGCATTAAAAGCGGTCCGCTGCTTTTTCCAAACACCACAACCACAGGCAATGCGATATTCCTGACCTAGACTGCGCACCACGAGGGTTGCATCCTTCCCTTTGAATTCCAGTGTCACCGCGTCCAGGTTCCGGGCGTTGGTCGGAAACAGATAAGTCCGGCCCGATACTTGTGCGGCGATGGCCGAGGTGGCTGAACCTTGCGGCTGGTGCAACGTCAGGCCGGCCAGTGCGTGTTCCAGTTTCCGGTCCGTTTCAGCATCCGCCGGCAGTGGCGTCGGCTGCATGGCCGGGAGCAGTTTGTCCCAGACCAGGTTCATGACGGCCTGCATGTCCCTCGTGCCGCTGGTGATGGCGACCACGGCGTCCTGTTGCGGCATTACGATGCAGAACTGTCCGAACGCGCCGTCGCCGCGATAAAGGCCGTGCCGGCAGCGCCAGAATTGATAGCCATAGCCCTGGTCCCAATCGCTGGTCGGCTCGCTGCCATTGGAGGTCTGCCGCGCGGTGGCGGTTTCCACCCACGCCGCCGGCAACAGTCGTTTCCCATTCCACATGCCTTTCTGCAAATAAAGCAGCCCAAACCGCGCGATGTCTTCCGTCCGGATATTCAACCCAACACCGCCGAATGTGACGCCTTGCGGGCTCGCGTCCCAGGTCGGGTTCGCAATGCCCAGCGGTTGGAAAAGCCGCGGCTGGAGATAGTCGAACACAGTTTGGCCGGTCACCTTTTGCACGATGGCCGACAGCATGTAACTGCCCGGTGTGTTATAGACGAACAGCGTGCCGGGTTTGCAGGCCACCGGCGCGGCGAGGAAGGCCCTGGCAATATTTTCGCCTGAACGGGCAGAGTTTCTCATCGCCTCGTCCACGTGGGCCACGGTATTCGAATCCTGGCCGCTGGACATGATCAACAAATCCCGCACGCGCATGGCCTTCAAATAAGTGCCGGGATGGGGTGGCGCGTCCTCCGGAAAAAAGGAAAGCACCGGATCGTCCAGGCTGAGTTTCCCTTCGGCAATCGCCAGCCCGACGGCGGTGGCGGTGAAGCTTTTGCTCAACGAAAACAGCTTGTGCGGAATGTCCGGACCGTAGGGCGACCACCAGCCTGCGGCCACCACCTGACCGTGTCGCACCAGCATGAAACTCTGGATGGCATTGGTCGTAACGGATTGCTCATCGGCGGCCTTGACGAAGGCCAGAATGGCAGCGGAAGAAATCCCCTGCTCTTCCGGCGTGCTGCGCGGCAGGGATGTACTTTCCGCCGAAGCGCCAACGACACCCAGACAGGCAAAGAACGCGGCGACAATGAATGTTTTCATGATGCTGGTGGAAACAAGTTGAGAGACGAATGCGTGGTGCATGAAATCCGGGAGCATTTTGAGCGGCAGAACCCGGTTAATCCAGATTCAAATACTTCAATACTTCCGGCGGCGGGCCGCCGAATTTGGCCAGCGCCACGTTGCCGAGATATTGAATGTCCTTCCAGCCCTGCGGCGTCGTGTAAAACCCGCCGGCTGTCAGGTTTCGGAATTTGGCAAAAAACCAGGCAGCGGTTTTAAATCCGGGTTTCGCTCTGGGCACAAAACAAATATCATCGCAGATATCGTGCTTTTGCTTGTCGTTCAAATCGGCAAACACCCTGGCAAAGCGTTTTTCAGATTCTTTTTCCAACCAGGCCAGTCCATTCAGGATTTCCTCCCGGTCGGCCCGTTGGCCGGGGTACGGCGCGCTGATCCCTTCGTCAATGAAATCCGGCACGCCCAGACTGCTGACACTGGGCGACTTGTCATCAGCGGGTAGGGACGCCGCGCTGCGGCGTCCGGTCATCGCGGCGCGATGACCCTGCCACGCCGGGTTTCTTTGCCATAAATTGAGATCAGGAAATGCGCGTCCGCTCGTCAATGAGTCCGCAAACTTCATACCGTGGTTCAAAGGGAGGATAGGCGGAGCAAAGTCGCTGGAGTGGCTCTGGGAGCGGACAAACGGCCAAAAATCCGTGTTCATCCGTGTCCATCCGTGGTAAAAATCCTCCGCGACTATGGACTACGAAGCGGTCATCGGCCTGGAAACCCACGTCCAGCTCAAGACGAAATCGAAGATGTGGTGCGGCTGCGCCAACGCGTTCGGCTCGCCGCCGAACACGAATGTTTGCCCGGTCTGCCTCGGCCTGCCCGGCGTATTGCCCGTCGCCAACGAGGAAGCGTTGAAGCTCACTGCGCTCACCGGTTTGTTGTTGAACTGCCGGATTCCACCTCGCGCGAAGTTCGACCGGAAGAATTATTTCTACCCGGACATGCCCAAGAACTACCAGATTACGCAATACGACCAGCCGTCCACCGCGAACGGCTACGTGGATTTCGAGTTTAACGGCGGCATTGCCCGCGTGCGCATCACCCGCGCCCATCTGGAGGAAGACGTCGGCAAGAGTTTCCATTTCGAGCGCAACAGTGGTGTGGATTTCAACCGCGCCGGGGTGCCATTGATGGAAATTGTCTCCGAACCGGACCTTACCAGCGCGGACATGGCCTACGAATATCTCAACGCCCTCAAGGACATTCTGGTTTATGGCGGCGTGAGCGATTGCGACATGGAAAAGGGCATGGTGCGTTGCGACGTGAACGTGAGCGTGCGGCCGGTCGGCACCAGGGAACTGGGCGCCAAGATCGAAATCAAGAACATGAACAGCTTCTCCGGCGTGCGCCGCGCCCTGGAATACGAAATCCCGCGCCAGATTGAAGTGCTGAGCAAGGGCGGCAAACTGATCCAATCCACTCGCCGCTGGGACGACGCGGCGGGCGTGACCGAGGAAATGCGCACCAAAGAACACGCGCATGATTACCGCTATTTCCCCGACCCGGACCTGATGCCATTTGCGCCAACGGAACCGTGGCTGGCGGACGTGAAATCGCGCGCGGTCGAATTGCCATTGGCGCGCAAACAGCGGTTCATGAAGGATTATGGTTTGCCGGCATCGGACGCCGAAACGTTCAAGAACGACGTGCCGCTGGGCAATTATTTTGAAGGCATTGCCAAACAGTCGAAAAATCCGAAAGCGGTCGCGAACTGGGTGATCAACAATTTGCGGGCGAAACTTTCTGAGAGTAGGAGCCGAGGTAACGAGGCTCTCACTGAAAACGGCAAGAATGGTCAGAGCCTCCTCACGTCGGCTCCTGCGGAATTAACGCTGGCCGACTTGAAATTCAAACCGGAAGCGATCCTGGAGCTGGCCAACCTGGTCGAAGCCAGAACCATCAGCAGTTCCGCGGCGCAGCAGGTGTTTGCCGAAATGTTCGACACCGGCAAATCGCCCACGGCCATCGTCCAGGAAAAAGGCCTGGCGCAGGTCAGCGACACGGGGGCGATTGAGAAATTCTGCGACGAAGCCATTGCGGCTAATCCGGGCCCCGTTGCCGATTTCAAATCCGGCAAGGTGGCCGCGTTGAATTTCCTGAAAGGCCAGGTGATGAAATTGAGCAAGGGCAAGGCAAACCCGGCGCTGGCGGGTGAGATTCTGGAAAGAAAACTGAAAGGGTGATTCCTGGAACGAAATCACCCGCCAATGGCCGTCATCGGGCGCAGCGGCTGGTAGAGGTCACGAAACTGATGTTCCTGGGGCTTCAAGCGCAAGGCTTCCAGGAATAACTGCCGCAACGGCGTATCGTCACTGTGATGGCGCAGGGCTTCGCGCAAATCAATTTCGCCATGGTTGCCCAGGCACGGCCGGATCTTCCCGTCCGCCGTGAGCCGCATTTTGTTGCAGCTCTCGCAAAATTGCAGATTCGTCAGCGCCCCGACAAAACCCACCAGCGCGCCGGTTTGTTTCAGCAAATAATATTTCGCCGGGCCATGGCCGATCTTCACCTCCGGCTGGGGAATCAATTCGTCGCGCTGGCCGAGCAACCGCATTACTTCGCCGACGGGCAGGAAATTTTTTTCCGTCAGCACGTCCGTCCGCGTCAACGGCATCAGCTCGATCAACCGGAGCGGGAGGCGGTGTTCGGCGGCAAACAGGACGAGCGGCCAGAGCTCCTGCTCGTTCACGCCGCGCATGAGCACGCAGTTCAGTTTCACGCGGTCGAATCCGGCCGCCACCGCGGCGCGAATGCCGGCAATGACCGCGTTCACGTCGCCGCCGGTCACCTGCCGGTACACCCGCGGATCCAAGGCATCGAGACTGAGGTTGACCGTGTTGGTTCCGGCGTCGCGCAACGGCTGCGCCAGCCCGGCCAGTTTGATCCCGTTCGTCGAAAGACCGATGACTTCCACGCCGGAAATTTTTCTCATGCCCTGGACGATCTCCAAAATGTCGCCGCGCACCAGCGGTTCGCCGCCGGTCAGCCGGAATTTTCGGAAGCCCAGCTCCGCCGCCACCCGCACCGCGCGGATGATTTCGTCTGCGGTCAAATGGTCCTGGCGGCGTTCCCAGCCTTTGTAACCTTCCGGCATGCAGTAGAGACACCGTTCGTTGCAACGATCAGTGATCGAAATGCGCAAATAATCAACCGTGCGCCCAAACGTATCGTTCATTTTCTTAACTTTGGTGCGGGTCTTCGCCCCGCAAATGGGCCATGCCTTCGCGGATCGCCGGCGCGAGAATCTCCAGACACTCGCGCACCGCCGAAGGTTTGCCGGGCAAATTCACAATCAATGTCCTCCCGCGCGTGCCGGCCAGCGCGCGCGATAAAATGGCCGTTTTCACCCGGGTCAGCGATTGCATTCGCATCGCTTCGCTGAAGCCCGGCAATTCCTTTTCCAAAACCGGCCGCGTCGCCTCCGGCGTCACGTCGCGGACGGCAATGCCGGTGCCTCCCGTCGTCACCACCAGGTCACACCTTAATTCATCCGCGAATTTTTTCAACGTTGCGGAAATTGTTTCCACCTCATCCGGGACCACCGCCTGTTCAAATCCGGCCTCGTTGCCAAAGAATTCTTCCAATACCTTCTCGATCTCCGGCCCGCTGCGGTCTTCGTAAATTCCCGCCGAGGCACGGTCACTGACGGTGATGCGCCCGATTTTCATGGTAGCACCCGGGAGCGCCGGCGTCTCGCCGGCGTGTTGCAGGGTTCCAAATTCAAATACTCGCCGGCGAGACGCCCCCACTCCCGGAACAAGCCATTCATTGTTTTGTTTTCTCCACGACGCGGATGCCTTCGATCCGCATTGTTTTATCCACCGCCTTGCACATGTCGTAAAGGGTGAGCGCCGCGACGCTCACGCCGGTCAGCGCTTCCAGTTCGACGCCCGTCTGCGAATGGGTTTCCGCCGCGCAAACGATTTCAATGGCCGCGGCCCGGACGCGAAAGGTTATGGCCACGTGGTGGAGCGCCAGCGGATGGCAAAGCGGAATCAATTCGCCGGCGCGTTTAGCCGCCTGTATCCCCGCAATTTGCGCCACGGTCAAAACGTCACCTTTGGGCAGCGCGTTCTTTTTAAGGGCGCGAACGGTCGCGGGCCGGCAAATCAATTTGCCTTCGGCGACCGCGCGGCGGCGCTGGACCGGTTTGTGGCCGACGTTTACCATGCGCGCCCCGCCGGCTTCGTCCAGATGCGAAAATTTATGTGTTTTCACTTCGTAGCAGCCGATGTGAATCGGCTCATTCTCGAGTCTCCGCCGAAAGGTTAGAGCGGACTCACGTCCGCTGCTACAATTATTCGGTGGTGGTCGGCAAAAAATCCACGATTGCGCCTGATTCAATTGAGCCGCGGTTCGCCGGCACCCGGATCAACGCATTCGTTTCCGTCAGACACGTCACGTCGCCGGAACTTACCCACGCTAGCGGATGCAAACCCGCCGCATCCCGGCGTGCCGGCCACAGAGTTTCGCGCGGATTCGGCCCGTCTTCAAGCTTCGCTGCCAGTGTGCCGCGCCGAAATTCCGGCGGTGCGCCACCAGTCAGTTTTGCCAGGGCCGCCGCCACAAACAGATGGAAACAGACGAAATGCGACAGCGGATTGCCCGGCAAGCCGAAGGCAATGCGCCCGCCCTTTTGGCCGAAAATCAGCGGCCGGCCGGGACGAACGTTGACCTGTGAAAAAATGATTTCAAAGCCGAGGGATTCGAGCAACGGGCGGGTAAAATCCTTTTCCCCCACGCTCGCCCCGCCGGAAACCAGCAATACATCCGCGTCGCCAACCGTCGATTGCCGATGGCTGATTTTCGATTTTGCCAGCTCGAACTTTTCCGGCCAATGCGCTTGTTCCAGATGGCAGGGATATTTTTGGAGCAAATTGCGGATCAAAATCGAATTGCTGTCACGGATCTGTCCCGGTTTTGGCGTTTGTTCCGGCAAAATAATTTCGTCACCGGTGGTAAAATGGCAGACCCGCAATCGCGGGCTGACGAGCGGTTGCGTGCCGCCCACGGTCGCCAGCAACGCCAGAGTTCCGGCGCCGAGTTTTACACCCGGCTGCAAAACGGCTTCACCCGTGCGCAGCTCTTCACCGCGCCGGCGCACATTCGATGCGGATTCACGGCGGAGAATTCTGATCCGGTCGCCCGTGCGTTCGACATTTTCCTGCATGAGCACCCGTAAATGTTCACACGGCAACGTCGCGCCGGTCGCAACCCGGACAGTTTCGCCAATTTTCAATTCGCGCGGTTTCCAATCGGCGGCGTGCAGCGTGTCCACGACCCGGAAAATCTCCGACTCGTCGTTCGGCAAAATGGCATAGCCGTCGCGCGTGGAGCGGTCGCCATCGGGAAAATCTTCGGACGCACAAATGGTTTCGCGCAGCACGCGGCCGAAACATGCTTCCAACGGTGTACGAACGGCAGGCAATGGCTGGCAGTGCGTGTGGATTTCGGCAAGGGCGTCGTCCAGTGACCGAACGCTTTGTAGCCGCCGATGCGAATCGGCGGACTGATGGGAACCGGAAATCCGCAAATTCACATTTGCGGCTACGGACGATAAGGCCTGGCGTTTCCAGATCGGCACGTCCTGCTTCAGCCGGTCCATGAACTCCGCCAGCAGAGCAATGGCTTCGCCACGGTGGCTGGCGGCGATCCCAACATAAATCGCCGTTTCACCCACCGGAATGATTCCGATGCGATGGACAACCCTGGCCGCGAGGCAGGGATGCCGCGACGAAATTTCTTCCAGCAACCGCCGAATTTCGCGCGCGGCCATTTCGGGATAAGCCTCGTATTCAAGCGCCGAAATGCTCTGCGCATTTTCCTCGCCGCGAACGACCCCGCGAAACTCCAGCCACGCACCGTGCCCGCCGATCGGCGGCGGGGACATTTTCTCCGCAACCGGCTCGTGTAGGAGTTGAATCTCGATTTCCATGCTCAACCTTTCAACCGCCTGACACCGGCGGTATCAAGGCGACTTCATCATCGTTTGAAAACAGCGTGTCCGACGCGGCGTATTCCCAATTCCGGGACAGGCGCACCTGGGCGCGATGGGCGGCGAGCGCGGGAAATTGTTTCAGCAATTCCGCCCAGAATTGCTCTGAGTTCAATGACGAGGGCGGCGCGAGTTCAATCGAATCGCAACCGGTGGCGTCCTTGAGTTGGGCGAAAAACAGCACGCGCATTGAAATTATTTAGCAGCAGTTTCAGCGCGGCACAAGATGGATGGCCGGCGTTTTAATGAGGGCGGTGATGGTTTCGCCCTCATGCAATTCGAGTTCAGCACAAGCGGGACGTGTCACCAGCGCGAACAGGGGAAATCCAGCATCCAGTTCGACGCGCACGAGCGCGCCCTCCGGGCGAAAGGCAATAATTCTGGCCGGGAGGCGATTACGCACACTGCTGACGGCGGTGTCGCGCTGGAGCACCACGTCTTCGCCGCGAATGCAGACAAAAACGGTGCGCGCCGGCGGTGCGGGGGCCAGGGCCGTGAGCGTAACGCGATTGATGCTCACCGTGGCAAGCCCCTCGTTCACGCTCGTGATCCGGCCAGGTTGCAGAGTTTCGACCCCGACAAATTTGGCGACTCCCGCATTGGCGGGGCGGGCAAAAACGTCGGCCACCGGCCCGGTTTGTATGACCTTGCCGTTGACCAAAACGACAATCTCGTCCGCCAACGCAAGCGCCTCGAAACGGTCGTGTGTTACACACAACATCGGAATCTGGAATTCGTCGCGGACCCGGGCGAGGTAGGGAATGATTTTTTCCTTCAACGCCGCATCGAGACTGGCGAGCGGCTCGTCCAGCAACAACAGGCGCGGCGACGTGAGCAGGGCGCGGGCAAGAGCGACGCGTTGTTTTTCGCCGCCGGAAAGCTCCGTCACGCCGCGCGCCATCAACGGCTGGATTTCCAGCACTTCCGTCACGTGCTCGAACGTGAATAACCTGCCGGCGGCACGGGCATTTTGGCCGTAAAGCAGGTTCCGTCTTACCGACAGATGCGGGAACAATGCCAGGTCCTGCGGCACGTAGCCGATGCCCCGCCGGCGCGTCGGCACGAAAACATTTTTTGCCGAATCAGCCAGCACGGTTCCGTCGAGTTGGACGAAAACCGAGCGTGCGGCGCGCAATCCGGCGATGAGATCAAGCAACGACGTTTTGCCGGCGCCGGACGGGCCAAAAATGGCGGTGACGCGGCCGCGCATTTCGACATCCACTTCGAGCGTGAAATCGGCGAGCGGCAATGAAATGTTTTTCAGCCGCAGGCTCATGTCCTCGTTATTTTTCGGCGCAGGAAAAATTCGCTGCACCAGACGGCGGCGAAGGCGAGCACAACCGACACGCCCAGCAGGCGGAAGGCGTGCGCGTCCCGGCCGAGTTGCACGTTTTCGTAAATGGCCAGCGAGAGGGTCGCGGTTTTACCCGGCAGATACCCGGCGACCATGATGGTCGCGCCGAATTCGCCGAGCGCGCGGGCGAACGCAAGCAGCATGCCGCCAACGATGCCGCGCGCGGCCAAGGGAACCGTGATGGTGAAAAAAACGCGCCAGCCGCCCGCGCCGAGCGTGCGGGCGATCTGTTCCAGGCGCGGATTGACTTCTTCAAAGGCCACGCGCGCGGAACGGATCAGCAACGGCGCCGACATCACGCTTAACGCCAGCAACACCGCGCGCCAGGTGAAGATGATGTCAAGATTGCAGCGGTTGTGCAGAAAGCCGCCGACGGCACCGCGCCGTCCAAAAACTTCCAGCAGGATCAACCCGACCGCCACCGGCGGCATGACGAGGGGCAGCGTGACGAGGGTTTCCACGAGAGATTTGCCCGGCCAATCGCCCCGCGCCAGCACCCACGCGAGCGCCAAACCGAACGGCAGAATAACCACGGTGCTCAAGGCAGCCACCCACACGGTAAATCCGACAATCTGCCATTCGATGGCCGTCATTGGCGCAACAGGAAGCCATACCGTACAAAGATCTGTCCAGCTTCTTCGGAGGCAAGATAGTCCAGGAACTTTTTCGCGGCTTCGGATTGCGCCGACCCTTTCACCAGCGCCATCGTGTAACGGATGTCCGGGCCGTCGGCGCGCGGGACTTCGTAGGCAATTTTAACGTTCCGGGAAATGGCGGCGTCGGTTTTATAGACGACGCCCGCGTCCACGTTGCCGGAGGCGACAGCGGCGAGCGCGGCGCGGACATTTTCCGTCGGAATAACTTTCGGCTGGATGACCCGCCAAAGCTGCAACTTTACCAGCCAGGCCCTGGCATACACCCCCGCCGGCACGGCCTGCGGGTCGGCGAGCGCGATTCGTTTCACATCGATTCCAGCGAGGTCACCGGCGGATTTGATCGGCAGCACACTGTCATGGGGGACGACAACAACGAGCGAGTTGCCGAGGCGGTCCTGGCGCGTGGCGGGATCGATCAAATCCTGCTTTGCCAGCGCGTTCATTTGCGCTTCATCGGCGGAAAAGAAGAGATCGGCCGGCGCGCCGGCCTCGATTTGCCGCGCCAGCGTGCTGGAGGCGCCAAAGTTGAAAATGATTTTGTCACCGGAAGTTTTTTCGTAAGTGGCGGCGATTGACTTCAGGCTGTCGGTCAAACTGGCGGCGGCAAAGACGGTGATTTCCACTGAATAAGCCGAAGGCGAGGGCAACCAACAGGCGCCCGCCGTGATGCCCACGGAGAACAGACGCATCAGTCTTGTTTGTCGCCAAAAGGACAACCTGTGGTTTGCCATAAATTCTCCGTCAAAATGGAACCCGCGCCGACAAAATCAAGTTGTGGTGACAAAGCGGCTGGCCGGAAACCGCAATTGGGCAACCCGCTCCCGCGGTCAGTCCCGGTCGGCCCGCAATCGGGATTTCGATCGCACCGGACGAACATACCGGGCCGTTATATTTTGTCAAATATAACGCCTCAAAATCCGTCGTCCCCTGGAGATGTGACCAGTTTCCTGATTAATCACGCAACAGCTTTTGCAGTATCCGCCAATCCGCCCGGATGGTTTTGAGGCTATGTCTTTCCATCCGCCGATATAACGCCAGCACGCGGCGCCCTGCCGGTGTCAATGCCGCACCGCCGTGCTGTTGGCCGCCGCGGGCCGAGGCAACGACCGGCGGCTTAAAGCATTGATTCATTTCCTGGATGAGCGACCAGGCGCGCATATAGGACATGCCCATGCGTGCAGCCGCGGCGCCGATGGAGCCGGTCTTCGCGATCCCCTCCAGCAAATCCGCCTTGCCCGGCCCAAAAGCGATTTTTGTCCCGCGGGTGATGCGGAAGCGCGGGCGCAGAATCGGCCGGCCCGCCGAAATCTCTTTCGTTGTCATGAAGGGCGTCAGCGTAGGCGGGCGAATTCACCTTTGCAAAGTAGAAACGGGGTATCTGAAAGGCATCAAGTGGAGGACAACGCGATTCAATCCCGGCTTTCGTCGTTTGGCGCGCGGCTGCGCCAACTGCGGCGGCGGCGGGGCTGGACCCGGCAGGAACTGGCCGCCCGGAGCGGGCTTTCCAAGCCGCTTTTTCGCGGCTCGAATCGGGCGGCCGTCCGGCTTCCATCGCGGCAGTGCTGACCCTCTCCCGGATTTTCGACGTTTCGCTGGCAAGGCGAAACATTATGAACAAGCTGCGTTCCAATGGTCTGAATTTCACCGGACTCCTGGCGGAAAATATCGCGCTCATCTCACCCACTATGACGGCGGCGCTGATCATTCCGCTGATGCTTTCCACGATTGGCAACCTCAGTTGGGTGGGTTACGCGCCGGGCACAATCTTACCGATGTTCGTCGTGTTCAATTTGAATCGTTTGCCCCCCAATCAGTTCGGTTGCAACCGGTAAAAACGGGTCTGGCTCGAGTCCACCGGGAGGGTGACGGTAAACACTACCCCCGTGGTTTGGGCCGTGTTGGGCACCAACGACCAGATCGCTGAGGGCTCCAGAGTGGTTGTGGTCGTCAACATCAAAGCCGCTCCACTGAATGGCCACTGAAGCTGTAGATTTGAACCGTTGAGTGAGGGGCTTATCAAAAGCGGGGCGGCCATTCCCCCAACGGCGCGGGCCACCGGCAGAACATTGCCACCGGCATCAAAAAACGACGACGAATTGAACCCGGCTTCATTGACACCGCTGGCCGCTTGATACTCGGCGCCCCAATAGACGAAGCCGGCCCCGAGGTGGTTGGGCACACTTTCCACAATCCTGGCCAGCGCGGCGATAAAGCTGACCTGACCAGCCGGGGTGGGAGGGTAGCCGTAAAGTTTGCCAAGCCAGGCGGAAGGGCAGGTATTGGTGTAGGGAAAGGCGTCCTCAGCTACGATGATGGGTTTGCCAAATTCAACGGCTGCATTGCTGAGACAATTATTCAGATTCGCCGGTGATCCCTGGTAAAAAGGGTAATAACTCTCGCCGATGATATCGTAAGGAACTCCTTGAGCATTCAGGTTTTCAAAAAATGACCTGGTCGTGCCCCAGTCACCGCCTCTGTCAATATGTACGATGATCTTAGGCATTTTAGCCCCCGTAGCATTCGTCGCATCCTTGATTCCCTGGATTGCCGCATTCATCAATTGGCCCAGCCGGATCCACGATGGGTTGGAGCTGCTCCATGAGCCCGTTAGCTGTCCGTTGGTCCACAACATGCCGTAGGTGATTTCATTCCCGATCTGGACGTAATCCGGCATTGCCCCGGCTGCCGCAAAAGCGACGATGGTGTTGCTGTTGTAAGCGCGCATCTGTGACACCAGTTGGGCGAAAGTCAGGGTTGCCCAGGCAGCCGGAGTGGTTTGATGCCCGGGGTCAGCCCAGGTGTCGGAGTAATGAAAATCCAGCATGAACTGTAACCCGGCGTTTTTGACGCGTTGAGCGAGCGGCAGCGTATAGGCAAGATTGTTGGTGTAGTTATATGGGTCGGCCTGGGCTTGAGCCGCGCTGCTGGTCCAGAGCCGCAATCTAATGCAATTAATGCCGTGATTCTTGAGAATCTGAATCCCGTCCTGAACCTGCCCGGCGTCCTTGTAGGTAATACCCCGATCTTCGAAAAATTTTAGATCAGAAAAGTCCGCCCCGGCGATAAAGCTGTTTTGCGCGAATGATATACCCGGCGCAAACAGTGCCGCTATCATCATTAAAGAGACACAGGCAGATTTCATTTTAATAATGCTTACCTCGATCCAGCTGTTCACCCTGAAACTGAAGCTGGAGTCATTCCATTTTTGCGCGAACAACTCCAGCTTCGTGTCCGGATTTTATAATCCCGAACGGTCAGGGTGTCTTCAAGCGGAAGAATGTCCGGGATCCGGTGGCCGGCACCGGCAACGAATAAAGTCCATACGTGCCGGGCACATCCTGCCAATTCAAGCTGCTGCTTAAATTGGTGGAACTCTGCAACTTCACCGCGGGGTTTCCAACCCAGGACAGATTGAGGTTGCCGCCTGTCAGCGGGCCGGCATTGATGCCGCCAACAACTCCCAGGTCCGCAATCTGGAAGTTATCGAAGTTGAAAGTTCCCCCGCTCCCGACCGTGACGAACACCAGGCCGGCGCCCGTCATCACACCGCTCAAGTTGCCGGCCGCTGCCGACCCAATCAACCCGCCCGAACTGGTCACGGTCAAGTTGTTCCAATTTGCCGCGGCGGGATTAAAGTTCATGGTGTAAGTGGAGAACACCGAGTTCGAGGCGGCATTCGGCCCCAACAAGGGGTTCGCGGAAATGTACCAATTGGCGCCATTAAGCTGCACCGCCACGTAGGCCGCGACGTTGGTGGCGGAAGCCGAGTTGGGCGCAATATCCGCCGAGATGCTCAAGTTGGGATAGGCGGCCAGGGCGATGTTCGGGAACGGCAGTCCAGACTGATTGGTATCGGAGGCCGTCGTGGCGTAATACACCGTCGTGCCCGGAGTGCCAAGGTAGGCAAAGGCGGCTCCCTGGCTTGCGGCGCTTGTCTGGGCCGTTCCCACCTGGTAGAGGGCGTTGGGAGTGCCGGGAACCGCTTCCACCCAGCCAATACTGCTGATCGGATAGTTGCCGGCAACCGGGCCTACAAACGGAAACCCTTCCGAATAAACCAGGCCGACGGAAGGATTGGTTACCGTCAGGGTGGTGGCGCCAAAAATTGCGGCACTGTTATCACCGCCGGCCGCGTTGGTGACATATGCGACGATCTGCAGGCCATTATCGTTGGCAGTCAGATCCGAGATCGTCAAGGTCGCGGTGTTGGCGCCGGAGATTCGGCCTCCGTTGGAAACAAAGACGCCGTTGGTCGTCCAACTGTAGGTGAAGGGCGGAGACCCGGCGGCAGAAACCCCAAAGCTCGCGCCACCCCCGGCAGCCACCGTTACCGCCAGCGGGTAATTCAAGCCGATCGACGGCGGTGTTCCGACGGCTTGATTGGTAATGATTTCAAAATTCTGGAAATTCATGTCCGAACCGGTCCCGGTATTGTGAGCAATCACCAGGCCGGCGCCAATGATGTTGCCGCTCAGGGCGCTTGAGGCCTGGCTGCCGATGATCGCACCCGTGCTCGTAATGGCCAGGTTGTTCCAATTGGTTGCCGCGGGGTCAAATCCATATTGATAGGTCTGATAATTGTTCAATGACGAGAGATCAATCAGGGCAGGTTGTGCCGAGCAATACCACCCGCTGGTCATCTTGACCGCCCAATAAACCGAGATGGCTCCGGAGACCTGGCCGGCGGCATTTCCCGGGACAAAACCAGCCTGGAAACTTACATACGGGTAACTGGACGGATTTATATCCACAAACGGCAATCCGGACAGTCCGGTGTCGTTGGTGTCCGTTGTGTAGTAAGCGTTGGTTGTGGCGGAAGGTGAATAGGAAAAGACATCGCCCAGCCCCCCGCCGGCCGGGTAAATGCCCACCACCGTGCTGCCCGGCGCGGCACTGACCCAGCCGGGGCCAGTGATTGGCAGGTTGCCATTAGGTCCCACATAAGGGAATGTTTCCGCATACAAGAGCCCCGGAGGCACGTTACTGACAATCAGCTGCAGGCCGCTGTTGGTGGCGCCGCCAAATTTATTTGTCACGACCAGCGTGTAAAAGGAACCCGCATCGTTGAGGTTGCAATTGGTGATGGTGAGCGTATTGCCGCTGGTGCCGAGATACCTGCCGCCGCTGATATTAACTCCATTCGTCTGCCACTGGTAAACCAGGAGCGGACCGGCAAAGGTTGACAGAAACGATGCCCCACCGCCGACGTACACGTATTGCGGGCTTACCGCGGCGGCAGTATTGGTTGGCGCAGTTTGTGGAAAATCGCCCGGACCTTGATTTATGACGAGTTCGTTATAGTTGAACCCTCCGCTGGTCGGAAGCTCAACAATGCCAATGCCGGTGATCGGCGAGGTCAGGTTGGGGGAGGCCACGGCACCGATTGTCACATTGGTGGTGCCGTTGATGGTCAAAGTTTGCCAGACGTTGGCCGGATTGGTATAAATCAAGGCATCATTGGTAAACTGGGGGTAACCAAGATTGCCTTGATTGGGAAACTGATAAGAGGTTGCCACATACCACTGTCCACCCACCAGAACGGCAAAGTAATTGGTGTCCGTTGCCGCCCCGCGAACCTCGATGTTGAAGGTCAGGTTGGTGTACAGGGTCGGGTTAATATCACTGAAGGAGGAATTGCCGCCGGCTCCGGCGCCCGAGGTGTCGGTTGTGTAAAGCATCCCGGCCCGGTTGGTGCTCTGAAAGGCTGTAAAATAAACCGTATTGGGCGGCAGCGCCAGGCCGAGGGTCGGGTCGCTCGCGCCCGTGGCCGTGTAGATGCCGACATAAGGTCCGGCAGTCTGTGATGCCGCAATCGCCGTCCACCCAACCGTATTGATATTGCCGTTCCCGGTGACGCCGCTGTTACCGGTACCCCAGTTTTCGGTGTAAACAGTCACCGCAGATGCAAACGGGACCGCGCTCAGCAGAGCGCTCCCGACGACAGCTATGAGTAGTATTTTTTTCATGATGGTTGGGTTTATTTTGATTATTTGCTTGGTGCCGATAATGAAAGGAATGTTAAGCAATGGAAAAATCGGGCAATCACCGATGAATTAATTGTAATTGTTCATCCATGTCGGCCAGTTCGGCGTCCAGGGGACAAAAATCTTGCTCCAAGGCAACGTCCAAAGCTCTTTCAACCCCACGTTCCTGACGGAACCATCTACGAAGGTCATATTGACAGGGCTTCGGCCGGGATGTCTGGCAGTGGCAAATGACTGCAATTCGGTGAATTTCCCGCAAAAACCTTGAGACTGAGGCGGCAAATTATAAATCAGGTTGCCGGTGCCAGGGGAGTGCGGATTGGATCCCTGCCAGACGCAGTCGCTGAATAATGGCACTCGTGTCGCGTACCTGCCCGCGGCGGTCATGGTCCGCCAATACCCCGGCGCATCGGGATCACCAACAATGGTTGCGGTCGGAGGGTTGGCCATCCAGCCGTTAAACCCATAACTGCCGCCCATTCCTGGACGACCCCACGTCTCCGTCTGTCCCGTTCCGGGCGCCGTGCTCGAACCGACGGGATAAGCATTTGTACCCATTATCCCCCAGGCTAAAAAAGTGGTGTTGTTGACAGTCCACATGTTTGCACCCAATGAACTGCGGCATGTGGTGGCGGCAGGGCAAAAGCACATTTTACCGCCCATGCCGGTGCCCGTGCTGGATCCGGGAATGTACGGCTGCAAAGCGAACATCCACATCCCATCAGGATCATACCAGCCCAACGGCAAACTGTCGTGGTGGTCCCCCGCATAAAGCTGAAAGGACAACCCCCACTGCCTGAGGTTCGATACGCACAGAATACGCTGCGCTCGGAGTTTTGCGGCGGACAGGGCCGGCAGCAACAAGGCCGCTAAAATGGCAATGATGGCAATCACCACCAGCAATTCAATCAACGTAAAGCCTGATCGCCATGGTCGCCTCTTTTTCAATTTTGATATTTTAAAATCGGGCGTCTGCATCTGGTATAAATGAATTATCCGGATTGTATATTATTATATATCCTTTATCCGCTCTTGTTCAGCACATTTATGACAAGCCAGTTTTCATCTCATTTGTCCCGCTGTTGGAACAACAACGGGCATTGTTTCACCTGACGGCATGAGTGATTACGTCAAACGTAGTTGGTTTTTTGGCCTTTGCCTAGCCTCACAAATGTAGAGTATTACCGTGGCTACCTCGGCATGGCAAACGACCTAAGTCGTTTTGGATAAATACCATCATCCCGGTTCCGTTTTGCCGAATTGAATTTAAACGGAGCTTTGGGTCGGGAGCGGACTGGATCACGAAATGAATTTCGTCGATGCACAGTATGTGTCATCTGACAAACGGGCCTGCCGAATCCCGACGCCAAAATTGGCTGGATGATGTTACAAGCACAAAGTGCTGCTCATTTTCACAAGCAGCACTTTTGCCTTTCACAATGGTCAAAATCAAAACTAACGGGCGGAAAATACCCTTCGGCGCACAATCATCAGCAACGCGCCCAAACCGAGGAATGCGCTCGCAACCGGTTCGGGTACCACGGTGTACCTATACGCCGCCGTGCCAAACTTCGTGGCGGCTCCCCCGGCATCGGTAGCAGCGTCATAAGCATTTTGACCAAGAGTATAAGCGTGATAGCTATTATCTGTCTCCGCCGGATAATTGCTGAGCAATGAACCATAGGCGGATTGCCCGGCACTATTGGGGTACGATGACGCAACGTCAAAGTAGAACTGGCTGCCAACACTCAATCCGAGGCTGCTTAACGGCACGGTGAACGTGAGGAAATTGTTTCCTGTGCCGCCAGCATCATAGCTCACTGCGGCGTTCTGCGTCCATGCGCCGCCACTGTAGGTGTCCGCACTGGCGCCCGTGTTCCAAGTGGCCGCAAAGGCGTTTTCACCGGTACTGATGCCAAGACTGGGCCCCCACCCGTTCAGGGCTCCCGCGGAGTTAAACAGCGCCGTACTGCCACTGGCACCCTGGCCGACATACTGCAAGAGGACATAATACTGAACGTACGCGCTCTGCGCCGCGCTCGTATTAATGGAGAAAGTGATGCTGCTGGCAGTATTGTTGATTACGACGCTGCTGATACCTTCCCCATTGGCCCCGCCGCCATTCGCAGTACCGGGACCGATATAAGTGACCTGAGCCTTAGCCGGCAACAGGGCGATTGACAACGCGGCGAGTACTGATGCGACTGAAGAAACAATTTTCATAGACGATTGATTTACGGGTTTGCCAACTGCATCAATTATGCCCAAAATTCTTGAGTTTGCCTAGCCTCACAAATGTAGAGTATTCCAAGCCTTCGCCCGGCCCGCATATTATGTAAGTCCTTCTGAATTAACGGCTATCCGGTTTATCCTGTTTGGTGGAACGGAATTTGAGGGCCGCTTCGGTGCGGGAACGGACATGCAGCTTATTGTACACGTGCCGGAGATGCCAGCGCACTGTGCCATCGGTCAATCCCAAGCGGTCGGCGATTTGTTTGTTGGGGAATCCGCTGGCCAGCAATTCCAGGATCTCCCGCTCGCGCGCCGTGAGGTCTTCCACTTCCATGGCGGTCGCCAGCGGCTCTTGAAAGGAAGCGATGACCTTGCGCGCGATTTCCCGCGACATCGGGGCGCCGCCCTGCCGGACTTCGCGGATGGCGGCAATGAGTTCTTCGGGGGCGCAACGTTTCAGGAGATAACCACAGGCCCCCATGCGCAGGGCTTTGAAAATCCGTTCGGTGTCTTCATAGACCGTTACCATGATAATTTGGACGGCGGGCAGCGATTGTTTCAGTTGAGCGAGGCAATCAATGCCCGACATGTTGGGCAATTGAATGTCCATCAGCACAATCTCGGGCTCGTGTTTGGGAATCACCTTCAACGCTTCTTCGGCCGTCGCACAAGCGCAGACACAGCGGCATTCCGGGTCCGCGTGGATGAATTCCATGAGACTCTCGCGAATCACTTTGTTGTCTTCAACAATGGCAATCCTGGTCATGAACTTAAAGGCACGTAAAATCGCACTGTGGTGCCGTGACTGGCTTCACTGGTAATTTCAAATCTTCCACCCAACTTTTCAATGCGCGCCCGCATGTTGGCCACGCCGTCCATTTCCCCGGTGGGCACCCCCGCGGAGAATCCACGCCCGTTGTCGGCGACGGCCAGCCACACCTGACCTTGTTCCGCCTGGATGCTCAAGCGAACTTCCGAAGCGTCGGCGTGGCGCACCACATTGGTTAACGCCTCCTTGAACGCCAGGAACAACTGATGCCGGTGCCGTGAATCCACCATGGGATCGGGCATTGCGGGCATGCCTTCCAGGCGCCAGGCGATGTTGGCCAGGCCCAGGAAACGGTCCGCGTAAAGACAAAAATAACTGACCAGCGACGCGAGGGAATCGTGTTTTGGATTCATGGCCCAGACGATCTCATCCAGCGCCGTGACCATTTCGCGGGCTTTTTCACGCGCTTGTTCCAGATAATGGTTCCGCTTTTGGTCGGGGGCGGTGGCGGATCTTGCCCGGGCGGCCAACATGCTGATTTCGGTGATGCCCGAGCCGAGTTCATCGTGCAGATCCTGGGCAATCCGGGCGCGTTCCTGCTCCATGGCGCGCTGGTGCTCGACCTTCTGGCGCTGCTGGATTTGAGCTCCCAGCTCCCGGGTGCGTTGTTCAACCTGCCGATGCAATTGAGTAATCCACAGCGCGGCGGCGGCCAGCACACACACCAACACACCCATCATGACCAGCAACCGTTCCAGCGTCCACCACGGCGGCCGCGCCAACACTTTGATGTCCGCGGACGAATTGAGCAGCAGTTCGAAAGAGGTGATATCCTGACCCATCGCCCGGTTCCCGCCTTCACCCAGATAAACTCCGACCAGTTCCAAACGGGCGCCCGGAGCCAGCGAATGGACGGAATCATTCCGGGTATTGAGCCGGGCCATAAACGTGCGGACGCCGCTCCGCATTTCCAGAGCCTGGCCGGCCGGCGTTTCCCGCACGTTCACGAGCAATCCGTCCACCGTCACGAGCGTCGAGTCATACTCCGCATGGATTAAATTGTCCGGTTGCAGCTTGCGCGCCTTCGGCAGGGGGGCGTGGCCGATCTTGCGCGCCACGGCCTCATGCAGGAGCGGAGAAGCGCCGCTCAGTCCCGGAAAGCCGACCACTTCCACCCGATCACCGGCTGCCAGTCCCGGAACCGGTTTCTTCAAAACAAATTGCACGCCGTATTTGTCATCCATCAGATAATATTCCGGAGCCTGTGCGTAAATAATCTGTCCCGAAACTTTCACCCGCTGGAACACGCCGGCTTGCGGGTTGAACTGCAACAATTCCGCCACGGTCTTCAAGGGAAGCGAAAACAAATCTGTCGGGGCCGGCTGATCCACCGAGATTTCCGCGCCGTAAACCCGGATCTCGCCCACTTTTACCTGGTGCGTCACGTAATCCCAGGAGGCCAGCAGACAGCCCCGCACGCGGACGACGGCATCTTCATAGCGCTCCAGCCCCGCCGTCTTGATTCCGACAACCCTTAACTCCAACTTGAGCTGGCCGTCCCCCGTGAACAGCGTTACGCCATTGGTGCTGACCGACGTGATGATGCCCTGTAATTCAACATACTGGGCATCCAGACTTCCGTTCATCAACTGTTCCCAGGCCGGATGCACCGGCTGCGGCAAACGGCCCGCCCCCAGATCCCCGACACGGTCCGCATCAACAATGGGAGCAAACAGGCTGGGATCGGTCTTGCCTTCGACCTCGAGGTACTCACCAATCTTCGGCGGCACGGACCGGCTCTCGGAAGCATCAACCACATACAATCCGCGGGTGGCATCTTGAATGGTGAAAGCCTGGCGTTCCGGCAGGACACAGGTAACGACCCCCTGGATTTTTACAGGATAGCCCCGCTGCGCCTCTTCCCGGTTCAATTGATGAACTTCACTGGCGGTGGTCAACACCGGCAATGTTCCCGCGCGGGTGTCCTTGTTTTTGGGCGTGGGATTGGTTGTCCCGATGATTTGGATGGCGTGTTTGTCCGAAACCAACAGGACACCACCCACTTGCTCTGCCTCGGCATCGTAAACACTTTGGCAAACGCCGGTGACCCGGACCCGGCTGTTCAACAGCCGGCCCACCGACAATCCGGAACCATCCGCCACCTTGAGCTTCAGGCGGCCGGTCTCGGAGGTTAATTCCAGGTCCCAACCATCTTTCCGATCACTGACAAACGTGACTTTTCCTTCAACTTCAACCCACTGATAATCACCGCTTTCGCTCAATGTCTGCCCGATGGTCATCCGGCGCGGTTTCGGCAGTTCTATCCGTCCGATCGTTTCCAGCCGGAGCCCTGAAAGTGTTCGGGGTTCACCAATGAATAATTGACTGCCATCATCCGAGGTAAGGTAAAAGGTATAAAGGCCGTCGCGGGGAACCTGAAGATAGCCCGTGTATTCCAATCCAACGTGTTCGTTGTGGCTCATCACACCCAGCATGACGCCGAGATCAAAGTTGGACACGTTCCCGGTTTTGAGGGGAGCCAGCTCTTTGAAGTCAGGCAAAACCTCGCCGTCAGCTTCGTAACAGGCATAATTCAATCCGTTTACAAAATTGGTTGCCTCCGTGGCATCCGTTGGAACACGAAAGAGCACTGAATCAGGAATGCTTTGACGGGGCAGGGCCGGCCCTTGATAAGCCACTTCCAGGCCATATTTTTCGACACCATTAAACCAATCGACGCGAATGGGATGGCGGCCCGCCTGAAGATAGACCGCCCCGGATTTTTCAATCATCGTATGGATGCCGTCGTCATCCACCACCGGTCCCACGATTCCGAGTTGAACACCCGCATCCCGCCGGGTAATGGTGCTTTGGCCCTCCAATCGCACGCGCTGGCCCGGTTCGAGGGACCGGCCCGCCAAATCCATCTCCAACTCGTCCGTCCCGGACGCATCCTGCAAAACGAATTTTCCCTGCGCCGGGTCCGCCCACAAAATGTCTCCTTCCAGACGGATCCGATAGCTGACATTCGGGTTCTGGGAACCCAGCCGGGCGAGTTGCACAAGGTTGGTCACTGCGGACGAATCGGTCGGGGCG
Source organism: bacterium (assembly GCA_021780375.1). Taxonomy (GTDB): domain Bacteria; phylum Verrucomicrobiota; class Verrucomicrobiia; order Limisphaerales; family UBA11358; genus UBA11358. The sequence continues at coordinate 41,513 of JAJXYT010000001.1, forward strand.
GTGGCGGGCAACGCCGATCCGGCAGTGAAAATCAAAACACAGCCGATCGTGACACACCCCTGTGCCGTCCCCAACGCTTGACGCGCGCGTGTCGAAAAGGGCTTCAAGAATTCAATCATGGTAGAACCGGGGCTGCATTTGTCGAGACTCTTACATTCAGGTTCAGCAGATGGTTCGGACATTCGGTTTGCTTCAGGCTCGCACGGTTCTGGTACGCGCCAGCGCGTCCGTTTGGGAGGGAACCTCTGTTGAACCGCGGCTCCGCTCGGTGACATTGAATCCCCAAAATCGAATCGGTTGACCATTCCCTTTGACCAGTGGGTCGCCCTCCGCGCGAATAAAGCCGTCCTTTCCCGCGGGCGCATCCAGCCGGAAAGAAAAATCAATGACGGAGTTGGTGGCGTGGCGATAATCGATGACAAAAGGCTTAAGCTCGATTCCCGGTGACGCAAACGGCGTCGTCAGCCCGAAGGACCGTCTGAAGAAATCGGATCTCCACCGGGGGCATTTATCTTGGTCGTTTCCACACCGCCGTTCGGCGCTTGTCTGCCGGCCGGTGGCACTCCATTCCGGGCCGGCGCCGGCGCCGGGGTTAAAAGCAAAAACAGAAGGGTCCATCCGGGCGCTCGAATTTTCATCTTCCAGTAAAAGTCGCCGGTTCGGAAGCCTGCGCCCAAAAGTCCGCACCTGATTGACATCCAAGCTCTCCGCGGGGACAGTTTGGTTCATCGTCGGAGAATCGAGGTTGGCTGTTAACCGGGATATTTCACACTCATTGGCAGGGAGCGCCGGCTTGGAGCCGGCCTGGCGCGTTCGTCGCCCAATGCCGGTTGCAGACCGGCGCTCCGTTCTGTCGGCGTTTTGTGCGAAGTGCGAAATATTCAGGTTAATGTCGTCCAATCGTTTCCGCCTGCGCTGTTGGCACTGCCGGCTGAGGGCCTAATACGTACAGAGCGGGAAGCGGGTTGCCCCTGGCATCAAAAAGTGAGTTGGCATCAGGCCCGTTCCAGCGATTGGTGGAACCCGGAATGAAAGTGGCCTCGGGATGCCAGTAATTCACTCCGATGCCACGCCCTTCCGGCGCTTGCCGGACCACTCTGATGAGGTCGGCCAAAAATCGTTCCTGTCCTTCAGGGGTCATGGGCCAAATCATATTCTTCGCCGCGGCGGGCGAGGGATGAACATCCCGGGAAGGATATGCGGTTTCAACAATCATCACGTCCTTGTGGTAACGTTCAATCGTGTGGCGCAGGTTGTCGCGGACATCCTCCAATGTGCCGTGCCAGTTCGGATAATAACTCTGGCCGATGACATCATAGTCAACTCCGGCCCGGGTCAGATGGTCAAAATACCATTTGGTCACCGGCCAGTCACCGCCGCAATCAATATGAATGACGATGCGGACGTGGTCCTCCGGCGCGGTGACCGAACGAACGCCACGGGCATCGGCTTTTAAAAGCCGGATGAGATGATCCCACTGTTTGGCATCGTCGTAAGGTTCCGGCGGTTTGATTGCCGTCACATCACCTCCAAACACCTTGACGGTGGAAAGCGGAACCTTCACCTGGCCTTCCGGCCACAGCATACCGCCAGTGATTTCGTTGCCGAGCTGGACGAAATCCGGCGTTGCGCCGGCGTCCTTCAACGTCTTGATTACCTGGGCGGTGTAGGCCTGCGTTTGTTTGACCAGGGCATCAAAATCCAGATTCGCCCACGCGGCGGGCTTGTTCTGTTTCTGTGGATCGGCCCACCAATCGGAATAATGAAAATCAAGCATGAACGTCCCGCCCGCGTCCTTGATTCGTTTGGCCAGTTTGGTGGTATATTCAAGGCCATTGACACCGTCGCGGGGATCAACCCAAATCCGCAAACGAAAACAGGTCCAGCCGTGTTTCATGAAAATGGCCAGCGCGTCACCGGGTTTGTCACCGTCCATATAAATGCCGCCGCGCTGCTCGACTTCTGCGAGGGTGGAAATATCCGCCCCCAGATAGAACGGGGCCGGATTAACCCGGGCCGCCGCTTGAGGAGCGGGGCCGCTCGCACCTCCGGTGGTCGGGAACAAGAGAATGGCCGCGAGTAGCCCGATCCCCGATGGAACGCTGTTCCAGGACAAAACGGTGGATGATATTTTTATCTTTCCTGAGGTGCTATGGTTGTCGTATCTGTGGGCAGCCGTTGACCGGTGGGCGCAGTTGCCGACGACGCCACTGCGACGCAGCCAGGCCGGAAAAAATGTGTCCATGGAATGATGTTACACCCGCAAATCAACTTGTTGCATCAGGAAATCAACCGAAGGGCCAAAACCATACATTTGTGAGGCTATGCAAAATCCTTCCAAAAGGTTGCCATTCATCCAATGGCCACCACGAAGTTCTTGAAGCGGAACCTCTCGCTTCGGAATTAACAAGCTGGAAAGGCGATACTTATGAAAGGAACAACACACCTCAGTTTATCTCAACCGGGTGGGAAACATCTGGTTGTCGCCAGCCTCCTCATTCTGAATTTGTTGACAACCGCTGCTCCGGCAACCAGTCACGTTCGGGAACGTCTTTCATTCGACTCCGACTGGCGTTTTACCAAAGGCGATCCGCCCGGGACGGGTGATGAACTCAGTTATACCAACATCAAACCCTGGGTTGTGGCCACCGGCAATGAGTTTGTAGTGGACGGCAAAACCATGACGCGCCCGCCGGGCAATCCTGGTGCAGAGGTCGTCTACACCCGGGGAGGATATGATGACAGCGGCTGGCAGCAACTGAATCTTCCCCACGATTGGGGCATTGCAGGGCCATTCAACCGGAAAGCTCCCGGCTCAACCGGCAAACTGCCCTGGGAAGGCATCGGCTGGTATCGCAAGCACTTTACGGTCCCCGCCTCCGACCAGGACCGCCGCCTCTATCTTGCAGTGGATGGCGCGATGTCTTACGCGAACGTCTGGCTGAACGGCCAATACGTCGGCGGTTGGCCCTACGGATATTCCTCCTGGGAACTTGACCTTACGCCGTATGTCAAAGCCGGCGCGGAAAATGTCCTCGCCATCCGTTTGGACAACCCGCCGGATTCCTCGCGCTGGTATCCGGGCGGCGGCATTTACCGCAATGTCTGGCTGGTCAAAACCGGGCCGGTGCATGTGGCGCACTGGGGCACTTACGTCACCACGCCGAAAATCAGTCCCGCCGCCGCCACGGTGAAAATACAGGTCATTGTGGAGAACGAGGCGAAAATTGCCGCCACCGTATCGGTGAAAAATGAGGTTTACGAACTCAAGGCTGAGGGAGACAAAGGTGAATCCGTTGCCACAACCACGACCGACGGTGTGCAAGTTGCGCCGCAAAGCAACCGGCTGATTCCGGCGCAGGCCACCGTCAAAAACCCGCGGCTTTGGAGCCTGAAAAAACCGCAACGCTACGTTGTGGTCACTTCGATTGAGCAAAACGGCAAACGGTTGGACCATTACGAAACGCCCTTCGGCATCCGCACCATCAAGTTTGACGCCAACCAGGGTTTCTTCCTGAATGGAAAACACGTCCGCCTTAACGGCGTTTGCGACCATGCCGACCTGGGCGCGCTTGGCACGGCAATCAATACCCGCGCCCTGGAGCGCCAAATCCAAATTCTACAGAAAATGGGCTGCAATGCCATCCGTACCAGTCATAATCCGCCCGCGCCGGAGTTGCTCGATTTGTGCGACCGCATGGGGATGCTGGTGATGGACGAGTCGTTTGACTGCTGGGAGCGCGGCAAACGGCCCAATGATTATCATCTGCTGTTCGATGATTGGCATGAAAAAGACTGGCGCGCGGAATTGCGCCGCGACCGGAATCATCCCGGCATCATCCTCTGGAGCATCGGCAACGAGGTGCCCGATCAGAGAACGCCCGCCGGTCTGCGAATTGCCGCCGAATTGACCCGCATCGCGCACGAGGAAGACCCGACCCGGCCCACGACCGCCGCCTGCGACCAAATTGCGTCGGGCTTCGATGGTTTCCAGACCAACGTTGATGTTTTCGGCTATAACTACAAACCTTTCCTGTACGCCAGGGTCCATGCGGCCAATCCCGGTCTGCCGATCTTTGGCAGCGAAACCGCCTCCTGCATCAGCTCACGCGGTGAGTACTTTTACCCCGTCAGCACCAACAAGAATGATGGCAAGTCCGATTTCCAGATGAGTTCGTACGACCTTTCGGCGCCGCCTTGGGCGACGATCCCGGACACCGAATTCAAAGGCCAGGACGAAAATCCATTCGTAGCCGGCGAGTTTGTGTGGACGGGTTTTGATTACCTCGGCGAACCGACGCCGTACGATGCTCCCAACGATCCTTCGCGCAGTTCTTATTTCGGGATCGTTGACCTGGCCGGCTTCCAGAAAGACCGTTTTTATCTGTATCAAGCGCGCTGGCGGCCTGACTTGCCCATGGCTCACTTGGTGCCGCAGTGCTGGAACTGGCCGGACCGCGCCGGGCAGACCACACCCGTGTTTGTTTATACTTCCGGCGATGCTGCCGAACTGTTCCTCAACGGCAAATCGCTGGGCCGGAAGACCAAGGAACAATATGAATACCGTCTTTGTTGGAATGAAGTGAAATACGAACCGGGCAAACTCAAAGTGGTTGCTTACAAAAACGGCAAGCCGTGGGCAACCGACATGGTGCAGACCACCGGCCCGGCCGCGAAGCTCGCCTTGCAGCCGGATCGCAAAAAAATCCACGCTAACGGTAAAGATTTATCCTTCGTCACATTGACGGTCGAGGATAAGAACGGTTTGATGGTCCCCCGGGCGGCCAATGCCATCCATTTCGAAATTTCCGGTCCGGGCGAAATTGCGGCCACCGATAACGGCGACCCAACGGATTTGGTCTCGTTTCCCTCCCACGACCGCAAGGCATTTAACGGCCTTTGCCTCGCCATCGTTCGCTCCCAGGCAGGACAGAGCGGGACCATTAAACTCACAGCAATATCCGATGGCTTAAAAGCGGCCAGCGTTTCCATCCGGGCCCGATGAACCGCGGGTGGCGCCCGTGAGCCGGAATGATGCAGCTGGGTTTGCGTGGAAGCGACGCCTCGTCGCTTGGCTGTGGCGGCGACGCCCTCGCCGCCACCGGTTTTGCCCCAAACCAAACAGTGACTGAAAAAACGCGACGGGGGCGTCGCGCTCACCCTTCCCACGGAGGACGCACCCGGAAGACGTGGCCGCACTGGCGGCACTTGCCGCGCGGCAAACGGCAGGTGATCTCGCAACGATGCTGGAAAACATTGAGCTGCCGCCAGGTCAACACCTCGGTATGGTCGTAACAGAAAACAAAACCGCCGTCTTTCGGACAGCGCGCCAACTCCCATAGTTTGAACGTCTCGCGGATTTCCAGAAAGACCGTTCCGCTTTCACGCTCAAAGCGGCTCTCGATTACTTCCCAGTTCAAACCCAAACCCAATAGTTCGTGAAACAGTTTTTCAGGTGTCATCCCGCCAGCCTAACCAACCTCATCTTCTGTTCCACCGAAAACAGCGGGGAACCGGATTATCCGCGCAACGGCGGGGATAGCGCGAAATCAACCCCGCGGTTTTACGGCGCGCGGAGGGGATACGAATGCCCGTTGCACCTGTTATTTACGAGCGGGAAACGGTCGGCTGGATGTGGTGCAGAAATCTCATGTTATCTTGCAAAAGATAGTAGTTATTATTAACGGGGATTGGAGTTATTCTGGTTGCGTCGCGGGGAATGGATGATTTTATGGCAGAATTATTAAAACTAGAGAAATTTTCGTTTGGGGTCGGGGACCGTTTTGCGCGCCAGGCCAGGGCACAACTCCGGGCATTCATATTGGCCGCTCAACAAGGCCTGGACGTCATTCCGGTCTGGAATAAATCCAACCGCGAGCACGTCATCGTCGGCTCCGAGCCGTCCGGCACCCGGGCGGCGGTGGAGGCCGCGGTGAAGCAATTGGGCTGGCGAAAGGCCTATCACGTGGATGCCGACCATATCGGACTGAAAACGGTGGACCGGTTCGTACCGCATTCGGATTTTTACACGATTGACGTGGCGGATTGGATTGGAAAGCCGGCGGACGCAACGGCGGTGGAAGCGTTTATCCGGAAACATCCCGAACTGGCGGGCCAGATTTCGATTCCCCGGATTGAATGGCCGTTCCAGACCACCGCGGCGGAGGTGCGGCGCATTGCCGGCAAATATCTGCTGGCGGTGCAGGAAGCTGGAAAAATTTACCGGCACATTGTCGAGGCCAAGGGCGGCCGGAAATTTATTACCGAGGTTTCCATGGACGAAACCGACCAGCCGCAGACGCCGCCGGAATTGTTGATTATCCTGGCCGCCATCGCCGATGAGAAGATTCCCATCCAGACGATTGCGCCGAAGTTTACCGGGCGGTTCAACAAGGGCGTGGACTATGTGGGAGACGTTGCGCAGTTCGAGAAAGAGTTCAACGAAGATCTGGCGGTCATTGCCTTTGCGGTGAAACAGTACGGGTTGCCGGAGACGTTAAAGTTGAGCGTGCATTCCGGCAGCGATAAGTTTTCCATTTACGCGCCGATGCGCCGGGCGTTGGCGCGGTTTGGCTGCGGCTTGCACATCAAAACGGCGGGGACAACCTGGCTGGAGGAAGTGATTGGCCTGGCGGAGGCCGACGGAGACGGGTTGGCGTTGGCCAGGGAAATTTATGCCGGGGCGGTGGAGCATGCCGAGGAACTTTGCGCTCCTTATGCGACGGTCATTGACATTGATTCCCAAAAGCTGCCGTCGATTGTCACGGTCAACGGCTGGAGCGCCGCACAATTCACCGCCGCCTTGCGCCATGACCAGAAAAATCCGGCCTACAACCGCCATCTGCGACAATTGATCCACGTCGGCTACAAAATTGCGGCAAAGATGGGTGAGCGCTATCTCAACGCGTTGGATAAATATGAAGAGACGGTGGCGAGAAACGTCACCACCAACCTTTACGAACGCCATATGAAACCTTTGCTGCTCGGACTGGAACGCGTTGCCCCGCCGGAGGCGGCCGTCCGGGCGCCGGAGGCAACGGTGTCGTCGCTATGAAATTCATTCACGAGGATTTTCTACTGCAGACACGAACCGCCCGGCGGCTTTACCACCAATTTGCCGAAATCGAGCCAATTTTGGACTACCATTGTCACCTTTCCCCAAAGGATATTGCGGAGAATCGCCAGTTCAAAAATCTCTTCGAAATCTGGCTCGAAGGCGACCATTACAAATGGCGGGCGATGCGTTCCAATGGCGTGGCCGAACGCTTCTGCACGGGAGACGCCGATCCCTTTGCCAAATTTCAGGCGTGGGCGGCGACCGTGCCGCAGACGTTGCGCAATCCGCTCTATCATTGGACGCATCTGGAATTGCAGCGTTATTTTGGCGTTGATGAGTTGCTGGATGAGGCGAGTGCCATTCGCATCTGGAACAACGCGAATAAACTACTGGCCACCCCGGAACTGACGACGCAGGGCATCCTGAAGAAATTCAACGTCAAAACCGTCTGTACGACGGACGACCCAACGGATGATTTAAACCACCATAAAGCCATCCTGGCTTCCGATCTGACCACGCGCGTGCTGCCGGCGTTCCGTCCGGACAAGGCGCTGACGGTGCATCAACCGGTGTCATTCAATCATTGGGTAAACCGGTTGTCTGAAACCAGTGGCATTGAAATTGGCGGCTTTGCGGAATTTCTCGACGCCTTGCGTGCACGTCATGATTTTTTCCACGCTCAAGGTTGCCGCCTTTCGGACCATGGCCTGACGCAATGCTCTGCGGACTTTTGTTCCGAGAAGGCGGCCGCGGTGATTTTTGCCCGGGCGCAAAAAGGGAAGGCCGCCACGCCGGAGGAACAGGCGCAATTTTCCGCGTTCATGATGCTCTTTTTCGGCGCATTGGATGCGGGGAAGAACTGGACAAAACAACTTCATCTGGGCGCGCTGCGAAACAACAACACGCGCTTGCTCAAGCAGCTGGGGCCGGATACCGGGTTTGATTCCATTGGCGATTTCCCGCAAGCCGCCGCGTTGGCCGCCTTTCTGGATCGTTTGGACCAGGAAAAAGCGCTGCCCAAAACCATCATCTATAACAACAATCCGATGGACAATTACGTCTTTGCGACGATGCTGGGCAACTTCCAGGACGGCGCGATGGCGGGGAAAATCCAACTCGGTTCCGGCTGGTGGTTCCTCGACCAGAAGGAAGGCATCGAGTGGCAGCTCAACGCGCTTTCCAATCTGGGGCTGCTCTCGCGCTTCGTCGGCATGGTGACGGATTCCCGCTCGTTCATGTCCTACCCCCGCCACGAATACTTCCGGCGCGTGTTGTGCAATCTGGTCGGACGCGACGTGGAAAACGGCGAAATTCCCGATGACGATTCCTTGCTCGGGCCGATGATTCAAAACATCTGCTATGCCAATGCACAGCAGTATTTGCAACTGCCGACAAACGGATCGAACAAGGAGACTCGCAAACAGCCGGCGGCACGCTCCGGCACCCGGATTCCTCCCGCAACCCGCCGGGAAAAATGAACCTCCGGAGCGGTGGTCTTCTCCCCTGAATCAGCGCATCACGCTGTCACGAAATTGCTTGGGGGACATTCCGGTTGCCTGCTTGAAGGCCACGCAAAAAGTGTTGGCGCTTTGATAACCGCATTGACCCGCCAGCACTTCCAGTTTGTTGCTGGATTCGGCCAGCAGCCGTTTGGCGCGTTCGATCCGCACGCGTTGCAGTTCCTGGCCGGGAGTCCGCCCCACATTTTCGAGGAAAGCCTTGTGCAATCCGCGCCGCGACATCGCCGCCACGCCCACCAAATCCTTCACGGTGATCGGCTCGGCGGCATGTTCCCAGATAAACCGGAGACTGTTGGCCACACCCTTGTGGTTGATGGCCAGCAGATCACTGCTCTTGCGGGTAATAATGCCGGTCGCAGGAACCCGGATGGGTTTTGGGGGCGGACTTTTGCCATTCATTAAATCCTGCAACAGGGACGCGCCCATGTAACCCAAAGTTTCCAGATTGGTATCCACGCTGGAGATGGGGGTGTGCATGGTGTTTGCCGCCAACAGATTGTTTTCCGCCCCGATGATGGCCACCTGCTCGGGCACGGTCAGGCCCGCGCTCTCGCAGGATTCCAACAAGTCGAGCGCCTGCTCGTCGTTCGCCGCGAAAACCGCCAGCGGTTTGGGCTTGGATTTCAACTGGGCGAGCAGCCATTTTCGTTTATGCTTCCACTGTTCCCGATCGTCGCGATAAGCCGGAGACTCGTGCCAGCGCAACCAGGTGCAATCGTGCCCGGACCGCTTCAAGGCTTCGACGAAACCGCGGCCGCGTTCTTCGTAAGTCCAGTTATCGGTGTCGCTGTAATACAAAAAATTGTGAATGCCGCGGGACAGGAAATGTTCGGCCGCCAGTTGTGCCGCATGGGCATGATCCTCCAATACTCTGGGAAATCGCAATTGGGGGCGACGATAGCTGAAGTCCACCGTCGGTTTTTTGACGCTGACGACAAACTCCGCCAGATCATCCCCGGCCCCAAGCCACGCCAGAATGCCATGTCCTTCCCAACCCCAGGGAATGACCTTCTCCCGGGTCAGATTGGCCGAAAGGTGCCAATCGTGTTCCTGGGCAAACTTCTCGATTCCGCGGTGCAGTCTGTAGTCATACCATCCAAGCGCGATCAGGACCCGCTTTTGCTTGTTTCGCATGCCCAATCAGAGTGAGCCGGATTAGCATCCGTTTCAATCGATTTTTAGCAAAAGAGTTCCGTGATGACACTTCTCAGGTTTCGCCAAATCAAACGAACGTGAATTTATCCCGCAAAACAACATGAAAATATGGCTCGCCCGGCGGAAGGGGTGCCCAATTTTCAAACAGGTTTGCAACAATACGGGGGTGACACCAAGCATTGGTTCAGCTAAGATTTTAGAATCAATCAATGTTAAGCGAAGCCGCAATTTATGCTCATGACAGGTGAGTAGCGGCGGGTGGAAGCCGGTTAAGCCCAATAAGGTAAAAATTAAATAAACGTATAATTCTCAAACCTTCTGGAGATTCCTATGAAACAGATTCATTCAATTCTCGCCATCATCCTGGGTGTCACGTGAGCCTGAGCGCCTACGCCGACACAGTTTTGACAGAACAATTTCAAGACTACGCCACCGGGAACCTCGGCGCGACCGGAACGGGGGCTACGGGCGGCGTTCCCGGTTGGAATACCCCGAAATCTCACATCACTGTCACCAACGGCAGCGGCAGTCTGGATGGAACCGGACTGGGTCTGGTCGCGTCCGCCGGCGACATGGTTTACATCATACCCACCGCCAATACCAATGACAATTTCGATACCAACTCGGCGGGCATTCCCAACGGCTGCTACAACCTGTTTGCCTACAAAACTTCGCCGTATCCGACTTTCCCCGGGACCACCAATGTCAATCTTTATTGTTCGTTCCTTTTTCAGTTCAACGACAACACGAATTTTCCCGCCAACGGGGTTTCAATGATTGCAGGGATGTATCTGGAAAACGGCGGCATTCAAAGCTCCAGTGGGGCTGATGCGTATTGGCAATTGTTGGCGAGGTCGGCTGGCGGTAATAACGTTCAGCTTGGAATCGCCAAAAACATCTTCGGCCCTGTTCCTGGCATTACCAACTGGGATTCCACCACCATTACGGTGGGACAACCCATTTTTGTCGTCACCCGGCTGCAAATTGCAGCGACCAACGGTTTGAACAATTACACGAATGACGAATCGGATCTCTGGATCAACCCGCCGGCCAATACGTTCGGGACCAACGAGGCCAATGTGCCGGCCCCCGACGCGAGCTCACCTCCGGGTGACGGCGCTCCTCCCTCAAGTTCCACCGGACCGGGGCGCTTTTTCATAACGGACAACGGTCTGGGCGCCAATTTGGATGAATTGCGCATTGCCACGAATTGGGCGGAGGTCACGCCTCCCTTTGGCCAATGTCTCTCGGCGGCCTTTACTACGAATCCGACAAACTTAACGCAGGTTGCGGAGATCAGCGCGACTTTTTATTCAAAAGCGGCCAACAGCACCAGCCCCGAGTACCAGTGGCAGATCAGCCAGAACGGCGGCGCCACGTGGTCCGACATCAGCGGCGCGATTCGCAACATTTACACCACCCCCAACTTGCAGTTGGCGACTGACAATGGAAATCAATATCGGGCCATCGTCAGTGTCCCCTGCGACGGGTCCTCGGCCACTTCCTCGGTTGCAACCGTGACGCTGACTGCGCCGACGGTTACGCCGTCGCCCAGCACGATCATGAATGATGTTTTCCCGGGCAATACTTTCCGCGATGTGGGTCCCGTCACGACCACTCATTCAACCTGGTTCACTGGCAATGCGGCGCCTTCAAGCTCGTCAGATTTGTTGACGGATCCTAGCGGGACGGGCCTGATCGCCCTGCCGATTAGTGGGAGTTCGAGTTTGTATTTGGGTTATTTTGTCAATGAAACCCCCAGCAGCAAGTTGCCGGTTCATTTGGCCATCGGAACCCAAATCACCGCCACCCTCAAGTTCATTCCCAGCTCATTCAACGCCTTTACCAACAATGGGGCGCTGCGATTCGGCCTGTTTGATTACGCTGATAGCGGTACGTTGATTACCAGTGATCAGGCAAACCTCACTGGGAGCCTGGGTTATGGATTGAACGTCCGGGGGTATATGCTCAGTTTGGACTTTGGCACCAACTTCATCGATAACACGCCCTTGTCGCTCTATGTCAGGAACGGCCTGGGTGATAATAATCTGATGGGCACAACGGGCGATTACTTATCCATGGGAGGCGGGCCGGCGGGAGGCGCATATTCAAATACGCCCGCGTTCCAAGCCGGCACTACTTATACTTTGGCATTGACCGTGGCACGAACAGGCACCAATGCCTCTACGGTCACAGCGGCGATTACCGGCGGCAGCCTGAATCTGTCGTTTACCGCCACCGACACCAACAGTTTCGGCTACCATAGATTCGATACGCTTGCCGTCCGGCCCAACAAGCTTGAGAACGCAGCCGACCAGTTCACGTTCCCGCTGTTCACCGTCCAAGTGACCAATGCGCCGGTGCAGGTGTCGAGTGTGGCGCTTGCGAGTGTTTCCCGTACCGGAAATAACGTGACTCTCACATGGCAGGCGGCCCCGGGTGGCGCTGATGTCAGCAGCGGTTTTAGTGTGTATCGCAAGAACAGCCTGACCGATGCTACTTGGACCTTGCTGCAATCCGCGATCACTACAACAAATTATACGGACACGACAGCGACCAACAGTGCGGGCTTCTACCGCATAAGTTATCCGTGATTCGGCGTTGATGCTTGAAACGAAAGCGTCCTTGGCGTCCAGCCAAGGACGCTTTTTTCATGCCTGGCTGAAGTTTGCACGTTCCGCGGGCATGAGCAAAACGACCCGGAGTGACAAATCTCAGAGCGTGTCCGAAAAACAGCAGCAGCCAGCGTGAACTGGCCCTGACATCATGACCGCAGCGGCGTTTCACGAGGGAATTTGAGCCGACTCACGTCGGCTGCTACGGCGAATATGGAATTTTCACACACACTCTCAGCCTTTTGGCGTTTCCCCTTTAGAGCTCGCGCAATGGCCGGCCGTTGTCCTGCATGATCGCATGGCGCAGTTGCCGCAAAGCCCGCGCAGCCTCATTGGTAGCGCAGCCATCCTGGCTGCGGGTGGAACGGCGTCTCGCCCGGTTTTCGCGTGGACGGTTTGACTGGCGGCGGGACGCCGCCGGAACCCGCAGGCGCGGACGCCTGCGCTACCCCAAACTGCGGCCACGGGAACGTGTCAGACACCGCGTTCGACGTGTGGCTGGATGTGCCACCCGGTCTGGAGCATCGTGCCACGAACCACGCCCAATGAATCTCCATCAGGAAATGCCGAAGGAATAATTGTCGGCAAATGGGAACACGGTTCATTTATCAGCCGGTTTCATTGCGAAATGCAGCGCGGGATCGGTTCCACCTGCGCCAATAATCTCGTTGTAGCAGCCCGGCAACCTGGAAAATGTCGCTTCGCAGGCGGCAGCATTGAAGAAGTGGAGTCTTCCCGCCACGCGTTGGCGTCGTGATGAGGCCTTCGAACCGGTGGAAAAGGAATGTCTGGCCTCGTTTTTTAGCCGCCTTTGAGGTTGGCTGCAAAATCAGCGAAGTCCTGGAAGCCCCGTTCGGGTGTGGTCATGGCGTAAAACAGGAGTCGCGCCTGTTTCTGACTTTGAATGATCGCCTTGAGGCGTGGTTTTTCCCGGCTGGCTCGCCATGACCAAAAGTTGAGGGAAAATTTTCAGCTCGAGAGAGGCGCGAGGCCTGTCCTCCCCGAGTTGGCACACGTATTGCGGGGATTGCCTGCTGAATGGATACGGCTCAGGCCAGAATCACGGAGGCAAAATTGCCCTGACATACCGGAAGATGTCGGCACCTCCCGATTCGCCAATGGAGGCGGTCGAACTGCTCACATTCCAATACGTGACAATGCCATTGGGTCCCGTGCTCGACGCATTGAAGAGATTAAACGCATTGGGATTATCCTGTTGCCCCTCCCAGCGGACGTGGCCGTCAGGGAAAAGCGCATTCATCCCGATATCCCCCTTCGCAAAGGCAAAGTTATCATTTCCCTGGGTTTGATCGGTGGCAATGCACTTTTTCTGATCCAATTCCGAAACCGTTACGGCCGGTTTTGGGCGATAGAAACCTTTGCCAGCGTATTCCGTGTTTCTTGACTGGGGAAAATAATCATAACCAATCCGGATGTAACCTGGGTTTTGGCCTGCGTTTGGTTGGGTGCAGTATGACGGCCACGCATAGGGGGGGTTGACATAACAACCGTAGGTCATGTTAAAGCCGATGACTCCCGCCCCGACCGGGGTATAAAATACTTTGGGATTGGCAATATCCCTGTCTCCCCATAGAAGCCCAAGGTTCCACCAGCCGGAGGTGGTTTCCCCTGGAACAGTTCCATCATCTGTGGAGAAGGTGCTACCCGACTTCATACGCGCTATTTCATGGGTCCGCCACGGGCTGGCCACACTGCTGCCGACGTTTACAGTTCGGTTCATGGCAACAACTCCCGGCCAGTGAGCCGGCAACAATTGGTTGCGGTGATCGCCCGGATACATTGTCCAGCCTTCGCCAAGTTGTTTCTCGTTGCTGGTGTCGGCTACGCGCAACGCCTTTTGCTTGGCCGCCGACAGCGCCGGCAACAGCATCGCGGCCAGGATGGCAATGATGGCAATGACCACCAGCAATTCAATCAAGGTAAAACCTTGGTGCGGTGGACGTTGCGGCCGACCGGCAGCCGGTCTTACGCCCTTCTGGGCGTCACGATTTAAATTAATAGGCATAATGTTTAAAATGTGTTGTTACGCCAAACACTTCAGGATTGTTTAATACCTACATCCTAACTCCGCGCACAAGCGCCGGCAATTGGTTGCATTTGCAAATCCAATTGAAGAAAGTGCACTGGAAAAGTTCCCGGTTCCTTCATTAGTTGAGGCCACCACCCTGGTTGGCGGTCAAATGGATGCGGCTGGCGTTGGTGATAATGCTCCTGGCCCCGGCACCTGGAAAAATGCAATGCGCAATGGTGACATCAGTAATACGTACCGAATCGGAAAAGCCTTCAATGCTGATTGGCTGTCTGGATAAGCGGTCGAACGTGCAGTCGCGAATGTCAATGTCCCGAATGACCGGCGTGGCATGGCCATTAAGAGTTCCTGAGTATTTCATCGTAATGCCGATGCCGGTCCGGGCCGATTTGACCGTGCAATTGCGGATATAGACGTTTTTGATGAAACCGCCGCGGGTCATGCCGGTCTTGAATCGCATGGCAATGTCCAGGTTGGGACTGTTGAATTGGCAATCCTCGGCAAACACATTTTCCACGCCCCCGGAGGTTTCACTGCCCACCGTCACGCCGCCATGGCCATCTTTGAAGACGCAATTCTGAATCACGATGTTCCGGCTGGGAATATTGACCCGGCGGCCGTCCACGTCCCGTCCCGACTTGATGGCGATGCAATCGTCGCCATCGCTGAAATGGCAATTCTTGATCAACACGTCGGTGCAGGAATCCGGGTCGCAACCGTCCGTGTTGGGGCCGTCGGCGTTCACCGTGACACCTTCCACGGTTACATTGGTGCAATAAAGAGGAGTTATCACCCACATCGGTGAATCAACGATATGCACGCCTTGGATCAAAACGTCTTTGCATCGCGTTGGCTGGATAAAATACGGGCGCAAGTGATGGCCTTCGCCAAAAATCCGTTGTGCCACGGGCACTCCACGGTCCCCCATGGCGACCAGTTCGCTGGGGTCCGGAATTCGTTTCCAGGAATACCAGATTGCCTGATGACCTTGACCGTCCAGGGTTCCTTCACCGGTGATGGCGATGTTCTCCTGACTCAGCGCGTAGATGAACGGCGAGTAATTCATGACCTCTGTCCCTTCATAACGAGTAAAAACGACCGGCAAATAGCTCCTGGGATCGGTACTGAAACGGATGGTGGCACCTTTGGCGACGTCCAGGTCCACATTGCTTTTCAGGTGAATGGCGCCGGTCAAATAAACACCCGCCGGCACGACGACCTTTCCGCCACCGGCTTCATTGCAGGCTGCAATCGCCTGGCGGAACGCCTCGGTGCAATCGGTGACGCCGTCGCCTTTCGCGCCGTATTTCGTAATCATAAATGACCGATCGGGAAAAGCGGGCGGCACAATTCGGGCCAAAATATCCGGCAGCTTCGACCAGGCCTGGGCGTCATTCGTGGCTGCGGTATCAGCTACCCCTTGAAAAGGGAAAAAGGCAGCTGCCGATATGAGAATAAAAATCTGGCGAAACAAAAATTTAATCATAATCATGGGACTTCAGAATAGCGGAATCAGAAGACATGCAAACCCGGAACCTTTGCAAAAAGGCATGAGGAAAGTGCATCCCTGACGAAAACCACTTTGTTATCAATAGCAACCCCCAATGAGAACCACTACGGTTTCTCATGATAAGGGGAACGGCTTTCAAAGAGCTTGAGCTGGTTTTGAATGACATCAGCCAGTGCCTTGTTGTTTTGCGCGACGCTCAGCTCCATTGCCTGCCGGGCCGTTCCGACTGCTTCCGGAAATCGTCCAGCCCCGGCATAAGCGGCCGCGAGCGTATCCAGGATCTGGGGCGATGAGCCTGCGGAAAGTTGCACGGCCCGTTGTGCCGCTTCCACAGCCTTTGGCCCATTGCGCAGCGACGCGTCCGGACAGGTCGCCAGTATCCAGGCCAGATTGAGGCGCGCGCCGGAATGACCAGGATCAAGTCCGAGAGTTCTTTGATATTCGGCGATGGCGGCGGAGAATTTCTTTTCTTTTTCCAAGGCCCGGGCGTAACGGAAGTGGGCCTGGGCGGATGGTAAACAATGACTGTGGCCACCAGCAAAACCAATCCGGGCAACCAGCCCTGGTTCCATAACTTCCAGGCGAATTCAATGGCTGGTTGTGGAGGTTTGTTTGCCACGGTGACCGGCAAAAACTAAACAGGCGCTGGAAAATTACCAGCGCCTGTTCGTGAAAAAATACCAGACAGGTATTAACGACGGACCCGACGATAGCCCAGAACCATTCCCAACACGCCAAAGCCAAAAATGGCCATTGAGGCGGGCTCTGGCACTGACGAAACCGCATCAATAGTTAAGGAATTGACATCCATGGTGGAAGCCGGATCGCTAGAAACGCCCGAATATCGCCACCCGATGGCCATGCCGCTAAACGTGCTGGTCAGGATGGTCGAGGTGGTAACGCTTTGACTCCAGAGATCCGTCCCGCCAGTTCCCACTCCATCATAGAGATCGTAAGCAATTGTGTATTGGCCAGCCGCACTCGAAGTAATCCGGTAGTTAACCGTGTACTGATTGCCACCAGTGAGGGCCAGAGCCGACGCCGCCGTACCTAACGATGTGCCTGTCGGATTTTTATAAGTACCGGTGCCAGCACCGGTGAAAAGCAGGTCTTGGTTTCCATTGTTGTCATTTCCGGTTCCGTCGGTTACCGCGTTCTGCTGGTTTCGGGTGTAAATCCCGGCGGTACCGCTTTGAAACACCCTGCCCATGTAACCCTGCCAAAGCTGGGCACCGCCTGTGTTGTATGTCGTCGCCGAGCTGAGGCCGCTCTGATCAAGACCCGTCAATGGAGCAACCCCGCCGCTGTCGTACAGGCCAACATTGAGGGTAGCCGACGTGCCACTGCCGCCCAGAATGCCGGACGTGTCTGTAAACACAAAATTAAGGTTCACATAATCCCCGACAGAACCAAGTGTTACCGACGGAAACAAAGCTTGTGCTTCGACAAATGCCGAGGAAGTCGAAGGGAGGCCGAAACTAAAGTTTCCCGTGGACATCGAAGCAGCCGGGGCATTTTTTGTGGAGGCAATTTCGTAGCTGGTCGAAGTGGAAGTCGGTGCTACTGGTGCAACATTGACGGTGCTGCTGGAAAAATCATCACTGAATATGTTTCCAGCAAATGCAGATTGGCCGACCACTGCCAGGCTGACAATTGCACTTAGGGTGAGAATAGAGGAACTCGAACTTTTCATTTGATTTGTGGCTTCCGGATTTTTGTATGTACTCCTTCATTTTGCATATTCCCGGACGTTTGTCAGCTTAAATCTCCTCCAATAGGCTGCAAAAGACATTGAAAATTCAGCACTCGCTTCGGCGTTATCCGCATAATTTCATGACTTTGAGCAGCATTCGCAAATACCAAGGTCAGTCGGCCGGAAAACAGGAAAAATGCGCCTGAACGCCCGCTGGGAACACTTCCTGGAACTCGGTTTCCTTATTCAGCATCCGAACCGCGCCTGGCTGGCGTGAATGGAATGGATGGTCCGCTTGATAGAGCTTCAGTTGTGATCGAAGGGCGAGATGCTGGATTTTCGGACACGATAATTGCCAATGGTCTGTAACCACTAAGGTTTCTCATGGTAGGCGAAATGCCTTTCAAAGAGTTTCAGTTGAGTCTGTATGTCGTCGGTCAACGCCTTGTTGTTTTGAGCAGTGCTCAAATCCAAAGCCCGGCGCGCGGTTGCGACCGCTTCGGGAAAACGTCCGGTTTCAGCATAAGCGGCCGCCAGCGTGTCCAGAATCTGCGGGGCTACGCCTGCGGAAAGTTTCACGGCACGTTGCGCCAGTTCCACCGCCTTTGGACCATCACGCAAGGATGCGTCCGAACAGGTCGCCAGGATCCAGGCCAGATCGTTTTGAGCTGTGACATGAAGCGGGTTCAGTTCGAGAACCTTCTGAAATTGAGCGATGGCTGCCGCGGATTTGCCCAGGCATCGAAAGGCCAGACCCAATTGATAATGAGCGTGGATTGAATCAGGCGCCTGTTTCAGCGCTTGCTGGTAATTTTCAGCGGCACCCTGCCACTGGCCTTGGGCGAAAAGCAAATCGGCAAGATTGTCATGCGCCTTGGCGTAGTCCGGATCAATTTCAAGGGCTTTCTGAAATTGCTCAATGGCCTGTGCCGACTGTCCCTGTCTGGCTAACAGGTCGCCGAGATTATTGTAAAACTCTGCGCGACCCGGCTCGATTTCGGTCGCCTGCTGATATTGTTCGATCGCCTGATCGACCCGGCCTTGTCTGGCCAGAAGGATTCCCATGTTGTTGTGCGCTTCGGCAAAGGTCGGGTCAACCGCCAGCGCATGGCGAAAACATTCCAGCGCCTTGTTCAGTTTTCCCTGACGGAGAAGAGCCGTTCCAAGATTGTTATTGCAATCCACACAGTCGGGATTGATCTGGAGAGCTTTCTGATAATGCCTGACGGCTTCCTCGGTCCGCCCGCGGGCGGCCAGATCATAACCCAAATTGTTTTGGGCGATGTAATTTCCGCGGGTGCAGGCGATAGCGTGTTTCCAAAGCGATTCATCATTCTTCCAAAAAGAGATTTGCCTCCAAGTGCAGACCGCCAAAGCAACGATTATGATGGACGCCGCCGTTGCCAGGATCTGACCGCGATAACGCCAGGTAGTGGTCAAACCTGCGACAACCCACACTATGGCAATATATAATCCGATTTGCGGCAAATAAGTATAGCGATCGGCATGGGCGTAGAAGGATATCTGCACGATTCCAATGACCGGGATCAGCATCCCCAAATACCAAAGCCAGCCAACCACCAGCCATGGGTGTTGTTTGTGAAAAGTCCAGACCACCACAGATATGGCCAGTAACAGCGCCACTGCTCCAGCCACCTGCCAGAGGGGCAAATTAGAGGTGGGGTTGGGATAAAGACACGCCAGGCCCGACGGATAAAACATCTGCCCGAGGCAGGTAACATACGAGACCACGGCGTTTTCCAGCCGCAATTCCAAAGGCAGACGCAGAAAACCAGAAATTTTTTCCGGGGCCAAAAACGTCATCACGCACGATCCAATTGTCAGTGCAAACAGCGGAACCTTCTCGACCAACAGCCTCGCAAAATCCCGGATTCCGGATTCCGGATTCCGAATTCGATTCAATGGCCAGTAATCCAGCAACAAGAGCACGAAGGGCAGTGTCACCAGCATGTTCTTGGACAGGAGTCCCAACGCGAAGCATAGCGCCACCACGCTGTAGCGAATCATTGAGGGCTGACGGACATAGCGGAGATAAGCACCGAGGGTCAGCATAAAGAAGAACGCGCTTAACACGTCCTTGCGTTCCGCCACCCAGGCCACTGATTCCACCCGCAGCGGATGAACCGCAAATACCGCCGCCACAAACGCGCTGCGCCAGAGGGCGCCGGTCATCTGTCGCAGCACCAGGAAAAGCAAGATCACCGTTGCCGTGTGCAACAAGACATTGGTGAAATGATGACCTTCGGCATTCAATCCGTAGAGTTGGCAATCCAGCATGTGGGAGAGCCAGGTCAGCGGATGCCAGTGGCCAATGGCACTGTAAGTCAGTGCCCAGCGAAATCCTTCCCAGGTCAGACCTCTTTGGACAATGAGATTCCTGGAGACATACACACCGTCATCGAAGACGAATCCGCATCCGAGCGTCCGCCCGAAGACGAGGAACACCATCAGTGCCAGCAGAACGCACACGCTGAAAACTGTCCGGCTGCTGACCGCTTTGCCGGAAAACGATGGTGGCTGCGGAACTGCCATAGGCTTTGACCATATTTGCCGGTCAGGGCCTGAAGGGGCCACTTAAAATTTGCCGGCTCGGATACAGAATCGTCTCCAAATACAAAACAGGCGCTGGAAAATTTCCAGCGCCTGTCACAAGGAAAACCACAACGATTAGCGTTGCATCCGACGCCGGGCTGAGGCAATCAAACCGAATATTCCCAAGCCTGCCAGCGCCAAGACAGACGGTTCGGGAACGCCCGCGGGCGTCACATCCGCCCAAGTTGTGCCAATCAAAAGATTATCAACCAAATAAGGACCACCCGCCGCGGTTTGAGCTTTGAACCCTACGTTGTCTATGTTTCCGTACGACCCTCCCCCAGTTCCATACGCTCCAGACGCCGTAAGACCTGAAAGAGTTGCAATCGCTGTGGGTGCGGTTCCACCAAAGGTGCTTGCGTCCGGGTCTATCCAAAGGCTGGCAGTATGTGCATCGAGGTCAATCATTTCAACGATGAGGTACGTCGTATTAAGTGTCAAGGCGGTGCCGGTCCCAGCGGTTGCCGAAGCAGGGTTGGCTCGCAACTCCATCTTTCCGTTCGAATAATAATAGGCATCAATCGCGTCGCTGCCGCCATTGGGAGTATTGGCGCCCGCATTCAACGCGGTGAAGTAGTTATTGGCACTGTCGGCTGCAGTTGCATTAAACAAGAAGGAATAGTAAACCTGCCCGCTGGTCTGATTTGCGAACGTATTATAAATAGTTCCCGCGGCCCCGTTAGCGATTTGAAGTTCGTTGCCGCCCGAATCTGCCAAACCCGCATAAGTCAGGTTACCGCTGGCAACGGTCAAACCGGAATTACCGGCGCTCCAAGCGGTGCTGTTACCGGGGTTGATATTACCGCCAAGGACACCCGGGCTATAATTAAAAGCTTCTGAAAAAAGCAGCGTGGCATGGGCAGTCTGAAAAGCAAAACAGAGGGCGCCCATAGTGAGAATGACTGAGTATGTACGTTTCATAATAAGACTTTGCGATTTATGGTTCGTTCTTCTGATTGCTTTATAATAACCCACTTCTGCAATCTGTCAGCCCCGTTTTGTTGCAAACATGCATGAAAATTGAGAACTATCGATTTCGAATGATGCTCTATAACCTGTTTATTATTAGCCACTAAAGACCACTGTTGCCTAAGCTTTTGAAATGCAGTAAGGAACGCAAATTCGCGCTGTTCCTGGCTCCGGCTGGCCATTCCACCGATTACGGTATTTCCAAAATGTAATACGCTTGTGGCGCTTTCGGATCGGGGACGTTGGTGAAAATGAAATGACCGCTCCCATCAAAGAGATTGGTGGCAACCGGCGTCCACTGGTTCAGCGGAAGCGCGATATTGGTGGAAACCAGCATGTAAAAAGTGCCGTTGGTTGTGCCGCCAGTGCCGCTCATGACCAAGCCATTGGCCGTGGCGCTGATGCTGCTGAAGCTCGGCGGCGACGGCAGCTGAGGTGTCGCGCTCACTTCGGACGAATTGGCGCTTTCGCCGCCTCCATTTACCGCCGATACCACATAATAGTAAGTGGTGCCGTTTGTGACCTGCGTGTCGGTGTAGCTCGTCGCTGTGACACTGGCATTGGTCGCTGACTCGTTGCCACTGATGGTCGTGCGTTTGACATTGTAGCTGGTCGCCCCGGAGGAAGCATTCCAAGTCAAGGCGACTTGCGCGTTGCCGGCCGTGGCCGACAAACCCGTCGGCGCCGCCGGCGGGCCGTTGGTCGACGTGACGACCAAATTCACTTGCCCGGCTGTGCTGGTGTTTAACTGATAAGTATAACCCGCCGGTGTGGCACCCAACACAGGCGTGCCGGCCCGGGTGCCAGTATAGGTGAACAACGTGTAGGCACCCGCGCCGAAGCCGGCGCCAGCGGCGATGTTCAGCGTGCTGTTCAGGGTCAGATTGCCGGTTACTGCGATTTCGGCGACGTTGGTACCCAAGGTAAAATTCACAGGGGTTGTGGCACCCAGCGTCAGACTCGTTCCATCCGAGAGCGCGCTCCCGCCCAGACTGATGGGATTGGCGCCGAATATGGTGGAGTCGCTCAAGGATGCCGACTGATTGTAAAATGCCAGGGCATTGGTGACCGACGTGCCGTCCAGCGTGATGGTGCCGTCGCCGGTCGCAGAGTTCGTAAAGGTAACCTGCGAGTTAAACAACTCGAAGGTTTTGCTCCCAGCCGGGAAGATTTGGGAGTCCACAACTTGAACGCCCCGAACATTGTAAAGGGCAAACGCACTGTCACCAGCGGAGGAATCGGTCGAGGTGATGTTGAGTTTGCTCAAAACAATATTGGACGCGGGCAACTCACTGCGCGCCCAAATCATGCCCGGTTGGGCGGCCGTCGCCGTCACATTACTGATGACGATGTTCCGCCATATCGGCGTCGTGCTGCTCACCGATGACACCGCTGTTCCCGCTGCCACCGATGGCGTGATGCCGGCCGTGGTCGGATTGCCGTATGAATTGTAATAGCTGTAAATCAAAATCGGCGCATACTTGATGTTCGTCATGCCGATGTTGTAGTAGGACATGTTTTGCACCACCCCCCCGCGGTCGTTGTCGGACTTCATGCGGATGGCATTGTCGGTATTGGTGAAGATGCAGTTGATGACGGTCACATTTGACACACCGGCTTGCGTGAAGCCGCCCACCGAGACACCATGGCCGTGGCCAAACATGCAGTTGGTAATCAGGATGCCTGCCGCAGTGGCGCTGCTGCCGCCCAGCTCGATATTGTCGTCTCCGTCGTTAATGTGGCAATTCTCAACCAGCATGTTGGTTGAGCCAACGTCCATTCCGTCCGTGTTGGGTGAGGTCGGGTCCGTATTAATGTCAAGGCCCAGAATCGTGATGTCGCCGTTGTTGTTTTTCAACATGAGATGGAACGTCGGCGGATTTTGCAGCGTCAAGGCATTTACCATTCCGGTAAAGGGATTTTGCCTCGTCGAGCTTTGAATCAATATCCGGTGGCTGCTGGTAAATTGAATGAAATTGGGCCGGGAACCGGAGCCCCACCAGCCCGCACCCTGGCCGTCAATCGTTCCCGATCCGCTGATTTCGACGTCGCTGACGCTGGAGCCGAGGATAAAAGGGGTTGAGGAGCTGGGCCAACTGCTTTTGGCAAGCATCATCAGCGTCGCGCCGCCGTCGATCTGCAGGTTCACCTTGCTCTTCATGGTGAGCGGGCCGGACAGATATGTGCCGGGGCCGGGTATTTCCACCGTGCCACCGCCCACGCCAGCAGTCGCTGCCGATGCCGCGTTGATGGCG
>JAJXYT010000083.1 GCA_021780375.1 bacterium
CTGAAATTTTACTGCGACGTGCTGGGCTTTGAACTGACGCAACGCTTCGGTTCGCAGGCGGCCTTCATTTCGGCGGGCGGTTATCATCATCACATCGGTCTGAACACGTGGGAGAGCGCGGGTGGTTCGCCACCGCCGCCGGGCAGGACGGGCCTGTATCATCTGGCCATTCTATATCCGACCCGCGCGCTGCTGGTGGACGCCGTGCGGCGCGTGCTCGCGGCGGGCATTGAACTGGAAGGCGCAACCGACCACGGCGTGAGCGAGGCAATTTACCTGCGCGACCCGGATGACAACGGCGTGGAGCTTTACTGGGACCGTCCGAAGGAACAATGGCCGCGCTCGCCCGGCGGCGGCGTGGCGATGTTCACGCATCCGCTGGATCTGGACGGGCTGTTGAAAGCCCAAGGGTGAACCCGGGCGGGACATTTGGCCTTCGTGAATTAATGCGGGAGGAATTGAATTCCGGCAAAGTCACGCTATGATTCCGCCATCGTGCCGGGACAAACCAATTCTCAGAAGCATATTGTCGTCGTAGGCGCCGGGCCGGGCGGTTTGACGGCCGCGATGCTGCTGGCCAACCGGGGATTCAAGGTCACGGTCTTTGAGAGGGCGCCACACGCAGGCGGTCGGAATTCGGCCATCCTGCGGAATGGTTACAAGTTCGATGTCGGCCCGACGTTTCTCATGATGAAATTCATCCTGGACGAGGTGTTCGAGGAAGCCGGCCGCCGGATTGAGGATTACCTGAAATGCGTGAAGCTCGAACCGATGTACCGGCTGCAGTTCGATGATGTGCGGCTCGAACCGACGACGGAGCGGGAAGCGATGTTGCAGCAGCTCGACGCGCATTTCCCCGGGAACCGTGCGGGCTATGACGAGTTCATGACGGTGGAGCAGCGGCGGTTCCGGCTGATGTATCCCTGCCTGCAAAAGGATTACGCGTCGGTGAAGCAATATCTGTCCAAGGACATGCTGCGCGCACTCCCCATTCTTTCCATCGGCCGCTCGGTGTTCGGCGTGCTGGGCGATTACTTCAACGAAGACAAGCTCAAGCTGGCGTTCACGTTTCAATCCAAGTATCTCGGCATGTCGGCGTGGAAATGCCCGGGCGCCTTCGCGATACTGCCGTACGTGGAGCACGCCTTTGGTATTTATCACGTCATGGGCGGTTTGAGCGAAATTTCCGTGGCGATGGCGAAGGTGGGCGGCGAACTGGGCGTAAACCTGCGGCTCAACACGCCGGTGAAACAACTCTGGCTCGACGGTCGCAAAGTGCGCGGCGTGGAACTGGCGGACGGCGAAAGAGTGCCGGCCGATGAGACGGTGTTGAATGCCGACTTCGGTTACGCAATGAAACATCTCGTGCCGCCGGGAGTGTTGAAGAAATACAGCCCCGAGAACGTGGATCGGCGCGAGTATTCCTGCTCCACCTTCATGCTGTACCTCGGCCTCGACAAGATTTATGACCTGCCTCATCACACCGTGGTTTTTGCCGGTGATTACCGGGGAAATATACGTGACATTTTCGAGCGCAAAGTCTTGTCCGACGACATTTCGTTTTATGTCCGCAACGCCAGCGTAACCGATCCCGCATTGGCGCCGCGGGGACATTCCTCGGTTTACGTGCTGGTACCCGTGCCGAACCAGACGGCGGGAATTGACTGGGCGCGGGAGAAAACGGCGTTCCGGAATCGCGTCCTGGCCGCAATGGAAAAACGCGCGGGCATGCAGGACATCGCCAGCCATATTCGTGAAGAAATTGTGTTCACGCCGGAAACGTGGCAGGGCATGCATATCCAGTTCGGCGCGACGTTCAACCTCGCGCACACGCTTCGCCAGATGCTCTATTTCCGGCCACGCAACAAATTCGAGGAGTTGGACAATTGTTACCTGGTTGGTGGCGGCACGCATCCCGGCAGCGGCCTGCCGACCATCTACGAATCCGGCCGCATTGCGGCGAACCTGATTGCGCGGCGTTACGGCGTGAAATTTGAGTCCAAAAACACGCAAGTCTGAGCCTCGGCCGCTGACCGTGCCGGAAAAATTCCGGGAGGATTCTACGAAACAACTTTTCGGTCCGCCAGAATTTCCTGCTCCGCGGCGATGAGCGAGTCGCGCATGGTCCGGGCGTCGGGTGCGTCGCGGAGTTGATCGAGCATTTTGGTTTTCATCGCGATGAGGCACAGCCGGGCCAGCGTGTGCAGATGCAACCGGTCGTCCTGGCAGCAAATCAGGAAAAACAGATATGTCGGCTGGCCATCGGGCGCACCGAAATGAATTTCCTGGATGGGCCGGCCCACCACGATGAATGAAGTTTCAAACAGGTAAGGGTCATGGGCGCGCGGATGCGGCAAAGCGAATCCACCGGGCATCGCCGTGGAACACAATTCCTCACGCGCCTCGAGGCTGGCCAACAGGGATTTGGGATCGTTGAGGCGTCCGGTCTTTTCCGCGAGCACCACCAGATCGCGCAGGACGGACGACCTGGTTTTGGACGACATCGCCGAGGCGATGGCCCCCGCCTGAAGCATTTCCGGCAGGATCGTTTCGTGCGGCAGGTTTTTCCGCGTGTGGCGCGTGGATTGCCGGTGGTAATCGGCCAGCCGCTGGCTGGAAAATCCGAGGATGCGTTGGGAAGCCCAGGCATCAATGTCGCGTTTGTAAAAGACAATCCGGTTGCCGCGCTTTTCATACGGAATTTCGCGGTTTTTCACCCGCTGCTCCACGTCCTGGGGCGTCAGGTGCAGATAATCGGCAACCGCTTCAAGATTAAGCAATCGGAACGGCATATCATGCCTTGCGATCGAAGAAGGGATTCTTCCCGGTCACGCTCAACGGAATGCCGAGCGCCTGTTTGACCTTCGGCCCGAACAGGCCCAGGTCCAGACACGCGCGGCCGATGGAAAACATCACGCGGTTGTCCAGGTGCAGCCGGCCGGCCACTTCCGCCGCCGACGCCGTGGCGATGCCGAGGTCAATCGAGTTGAAAGCGCACACGCCGTCCGCCTCCTCCAGCGCTTCACAGGACGGTTTGCCGCAGTAGCCGCAGTTCAGACCCGCGGTGTTGCTTTCTACGCCGATGACGATTATCGCCGGCGAATTCTCAATATTGCCGGCGTCGCGCGTGACGCTGGGCCGGTCCTCTCTCGCGCCGATCTCGCGCATCCGGGCAATGAGCTTTTTCCTGGTCGCATCGTCGTCAATGGCGATGGTTTTAATGTTGTCGAGGCCGCGCGTTTTGGGCGCCGTTCGGGCCGCGGCCGCCATCAGCGCGGCGGCCTGTTGGGCCGCGGCTGTTTCCAGTTCAACTGAAGTTTTCATGGCAGTCATGGCAGGATACGCCCGTTACCGGTGGAAACCAATCAAAAGCGCAAGGCAGGGCGCGATTGGCCAATGGGGGCGTGGAGCGATAAAGACGATCAGTTCCCATGCAAATCAGAAGCCGTTGCGATTCACACGTCTTATGATAAGTTGCACTATGTGGAGCAACATTAATCTGGATCGGTGTTTCTCTTACATCAACTGCCTGGCTGCAGTAGCCAAACGGGGGCCGTCCGTCAAACCCACGATCACCATTTCCCGGGAATGCGGCTCCGGCGGCCGGACGGTGGCCTCAAAACTGGTGGAAGACATGAAGGACTACACTCCCGCCGGTTGCCCATGGACGGTGTTCGACCGGAATCTGATTGAACAGGTGCTGGAGGACCATCAACTCTCCAGGCGCATTGCCGAGTTTCTGCCCGAAGACCACAAATCGGTCCTGACGGACACGCTCGAGGAATTGCTGGGGTTGCACCCGCCCATGGAAACCATCATGAAACAAACCGCGGAAACCATCTGGCGCCTGGCCGAAATGGGCTATGTGATCCTGGTGGGCCTGGGCGCCAACATTATCACCCAAAGGCTGGATAATGTCTTTCACGTCCGGCTGGTCGGCTCGCTGGAAAAACGGATCCGGCGGGTGGAGGAAGTCTATGAACTCAGCCGCCTGGAGGCGCGCGAATTCATTCACCGGAAGGAAACCGGGAAACGACGCTATCTGAAGGAACACTTCGGCAAAAACATTGACGACCCGCTGCTCTACCACCTGGTCATCAACACAGACCAGATTTCCTACGAAGACAGCGCGCGGTTGATTGCCAACGCAGTCATCGAAAAATTTCGACTGGAACCGTGCGGAAAAACCGTGGCGACTTAGGGCCACGGGGCGTGGCCAGGCGATGGACCGGCAGGGTGAACCTGCCGCCGGAGAATGATTATGCGCGATGTGATTCAAAAAGTCATTGCCACTGAAGCCGAGGCAAAACGCATTGTCCAGGCGGCCAGGGTCGAGGCCGAACGGATTGTGTCCGAAGCGCAAAAACAGGCACGGGACCGCGTGGCGCAGGCGCGTCAGGAAGCGCGGCGGGAATCGGAGCAGTTATTGACGGCGGCGGGGCAGGCGGCCGAACAGGAAAAAGCGAAGCGCCTGGCGGAAGTGGCGGCCGAGATCACCGCCGGGGTTTGCCTCGACGACGCCACCGTGCAACGGGCCGCCGAAGCGGCCGCCCGCTGCGTGCGCGGTGGCTCCAAACCAATTCCGGAGTGACTGGCCATGGCACGAGGAATGATTAATGATTTGGATTATCTGGCCACCCGGCTGCATGCGCGGCGCAGCCGGATGGCGGAAGGGACGCGACTGGACCCGCTCTGCCGCAGCCGCACGGTCCCCGAACTTTGCCGCACGCTTTACCCCGGCGACGAAATGCCGGCGGCGGAATTCCAGCGCCGCCTGGTGCGGGATTTGGTTCAGGAGTTGTTTGGCTGCCGGAAACATCTGGACGAGGAGGGCAGCGAGCTGGTCGGCTGGATGCTGGTCCGGTTTCAGTTGGAAAATGCAAAGGTACTGTTGCGGGGGCTTCTGAACCGCACGCCCTTCGAAACGTTGCAGCGCCACCTCGTTTCCCTGCCTCCGGGTTTGGAATTGGACAGGTCAGCCCTGGCGCGAGCGGAATCCATTGGAGATTTCATCATGCTGATGCCTGACGGCGCGCCGCGCAGGCGCTTGAGCGAGGCAGCCGGCCGGCAGCGCGACAACTTGCGTCCGTTCCTGCTCGAAGCCGCCCTGGACGGCGGTTATTTCCACGAGTTGCTGGCACGAGCCCGGCGGATTGCGGACGAGGACCGGGAAGTCATCAAATCACTTGTCGTGCAGGAGGCGAGTATTTTCCAACTGATGCTCGGTATGCGGGGGAAATTCCATTACGACCTGCCGGCGGACTTATTACGGCCGTTGGGCGCGGCCGGAACCGGAAATCCCGACGAATGGTTCGGCGCCTTGCTCGCCGCTCCGGATGTTCTGGCCGCGGCCAAATGCGTCGTGGGACACGCCCTGGATGAATTACCGCCCGAACGAGCCGCCCCGAAAGCCTTCGGGGCCACGGCGAATCCGGCCGCGGTGGAGGCGCTCGCGTGGAAACGATTTCTGCGCCTGGCCAACAGCGCCTTTCGCCGCAGTCACCTGGGGCTCGGCGCGGTGGTGGGCTACGCGGGCCTCCGGCGGGTGGAAGTGGCCAATC
The DNA here is from genome assembly GCA_021780375.1 of bacterium. Taxonomy (GTDB): domain Bacteria; phylum Verrucomicrobiota; class Verrucomicrobiia; order Limisphaerales; family UBA11358; genus UBA11358. Next base: position 5,562 of record JAJXYT010000083.1, read on the forward strand.
TCATCACGCTGAGCGAGGGAATCCGCAACGGTGTGGAGGCCGAAAAACTCCGCGCGCGATTGATCCCGCGCACTGATCTGGAGGCCGCCGATGTTTAAGCCCGTCCCCATGGTGCGCCTGAGCCTCGTCGTGCTCGAACGGGATGAGCGGCCGGTGTTGCGATATTTGGGACACGCGGGCCTGGTCCAGCTCACGCGCACGGTCGCCGGTCCCGACACCGCACCGCTGGCGCCGCGCGACCGCAGTCAGGACGCCGTCCGGTGCGACCGTCTGCTGGCCCGGGTTGAGAATTTGCGCCGGTCTTTGGAGCTGCCGCCGGCCGCCGAACCGGTGGAACCGGCGGCGTTGTCGCTGGAGGAAGTGGAGGCAAAACTTTGTTCGCTGGAGGAACGGTCCGGCCCTTTGCTTAAACGCCGTCAGCACTGGAGGCAGCGGTGGGGCGAACTGACCGACGTTTGCGAACAAATGTCCGATTACCGCGGACTTGAAATTCCACTCGACCAACCGGAGCCATCCTCATTTCTGCATTTCGTCACCGGCAGCCTGCCGTCGGAGAATCTCGAGCGGTTGCGGGTCGGCGACAACGTGGCGCTGCTGCCGTTGCCTCCGCAAAACGGCCGGCAGCCGTTCATTGCCCTGACCACCCGCCGCGGGTGGCCGGCGTTGGAAGCGGCCTTGCAGCAAGCCGGTTTTCACCGGGAGACCCTGCCGGCCGTTGCAGGCGCGACCGTGGACACCTTTTCCGAAAAATGCCGGCGGGAAAAGGAGCAGGTCGCCGGGGAACTGGAGCAGGCCAACGCGGAATGGCAAACGCTGGCCGGCGAATTTGCCAAACCGCTGGCCGAACTCCGCCAGCTCGTCAGTCAGGAGCGGCGTCTGCTGGATGCGGAACAGAATTTCCCCCGCACCGAAACCGCGGTTCTGCTCACCGGCTGGGTTCCCACCGCCGCCGCGCCGCCGTTGGCACAACGTTTGCGCGAAATCACGGGTGAGCGATATGTCCTGCAAACGACCCCCCCGGAAAATCTGGCCGAGGAACAAATTCCGGTATTGTTACGGCACTCGCGGCTGCTGCGCCCGTTTGAAATGCTGGTCACGGCTTACGGTCTGCCGCGTTACCGGGAACTGGAACCAACCTGGTTGGTGGCCGTCAGTTATCTGCTGATGTTCGGCATGATGTTCGGCGATGTCGGACACGGCTTTGTCCTTGCGTGCGGTGGACTGGCCATTCTGTTCCGCAGCCGCAAGGCGCAGTGGCGCGACGCGGGGTTGCTGCTGCTCCTCTGCGGATTGGCCAGCATCGGCTTCGGCGCCGCGTATGGCAGTTACTTTGGCCTGCCGCAACTCAAACGCTTCGCCTTCTGGCATGACCCGTTGGAAGGCGACCCGATGGCATTCATGTCCACCGCCATCGGCATCGGCATCGTGTTGATGAGCCTGGGTCTGATGCTGAACATCATCAACCACTTCCGGCGCGGCCGCGTTCTGGGCGGCTTCCTCGACAAGTTCGGCGTGGCGGGCGTGGTGTTTTATTGGGGCGCGCTGGCGCTGGTGCTCAAATACCCGACCTTCAAATCGCACAACCTCGTGACTCTGGCCGTTCTCCTGTTCCTGGCGGCGCCGGTAATGGCGTGGGCGCTGAAGGAGCCGATAGAACTTCTGCGCCGGCGCGTCGAACCCGCACCGGTGCCGGGCAACAGTTTGCCGGGCGCCATCCTGCAATCGCTGGTGGAAGTGTTTGAAGCGGCTCTGGCCTTTTTGTCCAACACCATCAGCTTTGTGCGTCTGGCCGCCTACGCGATGAGCCATTCGGCGCTGCTGCTGGCAGCGTTCATGATGGCCGAGCAAGTCAGACATCTTTCGTTTGGCGGCGGTCCGCTGAGCGTGCTCGTGATCATCCTGGGCAACCTCCTGTCGCTCGTTCTGGAAGGCATCGTCGCCGCCGTGCAGGCGTTGCGTCTCGAATACTATGAGTTCTTCAGCAAGTTTTTTTCCGGCAGTGGACAACCGTTCAAACCTTTTCGTCTGGTCGCAGAACCGCAAACCGGATGAGGTGAGGCATTGGGAAACGCGGTACAAACATAAGAAATCGGAGGTTGCTATGATGAAATGGTCGCGTTGGATGATGGGAACAATGGTTGCAGGCGCGCTCCTGTTCGGCACGGCGGTCCTGGCCCAGGACACCCCGGCCGCCGGCACGGCAGTTGAACCGGCGTCGGCGTACAAAGCCATCGGCTTGAGCCTGGCCGCCGCCTTCGCCGTCGGGGCAAGCATCCTCGGCGCCGGTTACGCCGTCGGCCGGATCGGCTCGGCCGCCATCGGGGCGATTGCCGAGAAACCGGAACTGCTGCCGCGCGCCATGCTGTTTGTGGCGCTGGGGGAAGGACTCGCCGTACTCGGTTTCGCCTTCGCCATCTGGCTGTTGATGAGATAGGCAGGAAACCTGTGAAATTTTACTGCCTCGCGGATGAGAACACGGTGCGGGGATTTCGCCTGGCCGGGGTGGACGGCCAGGTCGTGACCTCCGCTCCGCAGGCCGCCGCCGCCGTCGAGACCCTGGCGGCGCAGCCGGACTGTGGCATTCTCATCCTCACCGAAAAAGTGGCCGCCGGCATCCGTGTGCAGATGGACCGGCTCCGATGGGAGCGGAGCCGGCCGTTGATTGTTGAAATTCCCGGCCCCGAGGGGCCGATGCCCGGCCGCAAGAGCCTGCGCCAATTCGTGCAGGAGGCCGTGGGGATGCGCATCGGCTTTGAGAAAGGAACCTGAAATGGCGGCATCGAACCCAAATTCTCCGGAAATTCTGCGCAACGAAATCCTCGCCGATGCCCGGCGCGAAAGTGAAGGAATTCTCGCCCGCGCGCGGCAGGATGCCGCGGCGTTGCTCGCCCGGGCGGCGGCCGAGGCCGAACAAATCCGGCGCGAAAACCGTGAACAGACGCAGGCCGAAGCCGCCCGCCGGCGGGAATTGATTCTTACAACGGTCGCGGTCGAAGCCGGGCGCCTGCGCTCAGCGCGCCTCGAGTCCTGGCTGCAAGCCATTCAGCAGGCCACCCGCCAAAAACTCCAGGCCCGCGACGGATTTGACTATCGGGAGACTGTCATCGCGCTGGCAGCGGAAGCGTTGAGCCGGATGACGGGCGACGCGTTCGTGGTGAAACTTTCGCAGGCGGATGGCGGAACCCTCGGCAACGGACTGGCGGAAGAAATCGGGCGACACGTCGGACGATCGCTGACGGTTACCATTGCCGCGGAACCGACCATCAACGATGGCGGACCAATCATTCAAGACCGCAACGGAACGCAAATCTGGGACAACCGGTTCCTCTCGCGCCTGGAGCGTCTCTGGCCGGAACTCCGCCGGCAGATTGCCGTGGCCACGTTGCTCGTCCCCCGCAGCGGAACGTCCGGAGGTGGCGCATGAATGCGGCCGCCGACCTGGCCCGGGGGGTGGTGACCCGCATCAGCGGCCCGACCGTGACGGCAACCGGTTTGACCGGCGTGCAAATGTATGAGGTCGTCCAGGTCGGCGAGCTGGGTCTGGTGGGCGAGGTCGTCCGCCTGATTGCCGACCGGGCGACCATCCAGGTGTACGAAGACACCACGATGCTCAAACCGGGTGCGCCCGTCCGGCCGACGGGCGCGCCGTTGTCCGTGTGGCTCGGGCCGGGGCTGCTCGGCAATATCTACGACGGCATTCAACGGCCATTGCCCGGAATTCAGGCGCATAGCGGGGCGTGGATTCAGCGCGGGGAAAAAACCGCCGCACTCGACACGGCCAGACGCTGGACCTTTGAACCACGGGTCCGCTCCGGTGAAAGCGTCATCGCCGGCCAGGCCATCGGCCAGGTCGCCGAAACGCCGCTGGTCAAACACCGCATTATGGTTCCGCCCGGCGCGTCCGGAACCGTGCGCTCGATCGTGGCCGGGGGAGATTATACGTTGCGCGACCGGGTGGCGGTGCTGGAAACGCCCGCCGGCCCGCGCGACCTCACCCTGTTGCAAACATGGCCGGTACGCACGCCCCGGCCGATTCGCGAACGGCGGCGCATTGTCGAGCCGTTGATTACCGGCCAGCGCATCATTGACACCTTTTTTCCGATCGGCAAAGGCGGCGCGGCGGCCATCCCCGGCGGGTTCGGCACCGGCAAGACCATTACCCAGCATCAGCTCGCCAAATGGTCGGATGCCGAAATTATCGTGTTCATCGGCTGCGGCGAGCGCGGCAACGAGATGACCGAGGTCTTGCGCGAATTTCCCGAGCTCAAAGACCCGCGCTCCGGCCGGCCGTTGATGGAACGGACCATCCTCATCGCCAACACTTCGAACATGCCGGTGGCCGCGCGCGAGGTGTCCATCTACACCGGCATCACGCTGGCCGAGTATTACCGCGACATGGGCCTTAATGTCGCCGTGTTCGCCGATTCCACCAGCCGCTGGGCCGAAGCCTTGCGCGAGCTGGCGGCGCGCCTGGAGGAGATGCCCGCTGAGGAAGGTTTCCCGGCCACGTTGCCGACGCGACTGGCGCAGTTCTACGAACGCGGCGGCGCCGTCACCACGCTGGCGGGTGAACGCGGTTCGGTCAGCATTGTCGGCGCGGTCAGTCCGCCGGGCGGCGATTTTTCCGAGCCGGTGACGCAACACACGCGCCGTTTCATCCGCTGTTTCTGGGCGCTCGACACGGAACTGGCCAACGCGCGGCATTATCCTTCGATCCACTGGCTGCACTCCTATTCCGAATACGTCGAGGACGTCGCCGCGTGGTGGGAAAAACAGTCGCCCGACTGGGGCGAATTGCGAACCGAAGCGTTGACGCTTCTGCAACGCGAGGAGCGGCTCCAGCAAATCGTCAAACTCGTCGGTTCCGACGTTCTGCCCGACACGCAGCGCCTGATCCTGTTCATCGCCGAAATCATGAAGGACGGTTTTCTGGCCCAGAGCGCCTTTGATGAGAACGACATGTATTGCACGCCCGAACGGCAGATCACCTTGTTACGCATGATCCTGACGCTGTATCGCCGGGGGCGGGACCTGATTCAGACGGGCGTCCCGCTGGCGCGGCTGCGGGAGTTGGCCTGCGTGCCGCAGGTGATGCGCGCCAAGTCTGCCATCGGTAACAACGAACCGGACAAACTGGCGGAACTGGAAAAGCGCGTCAGCGAGGAACTCGACGCGCTGGCCAAGGAGTTTTCCAAAAAAGGACAAGCGCCATGAACGACTTCACTTTCGCCATTCAAGACCGCGGGCTGCAATACGTCGGCGCGACACGCATTGAGGGGCCGCTGGTCGTGGTGGAGCGCATCCGGGACGTGGGCTACGACGAAATGGTCGAGATTCTCGACACGAACGGCCAGCCGCGTCTGGGTCGTGTCCTCGATATTTCGGAAACACAAGCCGTGGTGCAGGTGCTGGAAGGCACCACCGGCCTCTCGAATCAAACCCTGAGGGCGCGCTTTCTCGGTGAAAGCTTCCGCCTGCCGGTGTCCCGACAGATGCTGGGGCGCGTCTTTGACGGTCTGGGCCGCCCGGCGGACGGGGGTCCACCCGCGCTTTCCGCCGACTGCCGCGATGTCAACGGCATGCCCATCAATCCGTATGCGCGGCGGTATCCGCGCGAGTTTATTCAGACCGGGTTATCAGCCATTGACGGCATGAACGCCCTGGTGCGCGGCCAGAAACTGCCGATTTTCTCCGGCAACGGTTTGCCGCACGATCGCGTCTCCGCCCAGATCGTCCGGCAGGCGCGGTTGCTCGAGGAGCAAACCGAGTTCTCCATCGTGTTTGCCGCCATGGGCGTCAAACACGATGTAGCCGGGTTTTTCATCCGTAATTTCCGGGAATCCGGCGCGCTGGCGCGGACGGTCATGTTTTTTTCGCTTGCCGACGCGCCGAGCGTGGAGCGGTTGCTGACACCGCGCGTCGCGTTGACGCTGGCCGAACATCTTGCCTTCGATTGCGGCCAGCATGTGCTTGTCCTGCTGACCGACATGACGAACTATTGCGAAAGCCTGCGCGAAGTCGGCACGGCGCGCGGCGAGATTCCCGGCCGCAAAGGTTATCCGGGCTATCTGTACTCCGACCTCGCGAGCCTCTACGAACGCGCCGGGCGCATCGAAGGTTCACCCGGTTCCATCACCCAGATGGCCATTCTGACCATGCCCGCCGACGATATCAGCCATCCGGTCCCCGACCTCACCGGCTACATCACCGAAGGCCAGATCGTACTGGACCGGGACCTCTTTCAGCGCGGCGTTTATCCGCCCATCGCCGGTCTGCCGAGCCTGTCGCGCCTGATGAAGGACGGCGTCGGCCAAGGCTACACGCGCAATGACCATCCGACGCTCGCGAGCCAATTGTTCGCGGGTTACGCTTACGTCAAGCGCGTGCGCGGCCTGGCCGACGTCATCGGCGAGGAGGAATTGAGTGCGCTGGACAAGCAGTATTTGAAGTTCGGCGAAATCTTTGAAACCCGTTTTCTGAACCAGGGCGAATACGAAAACCGGTCCATCGCAACGACCCTCGACCTCGGCTGGGAGGTGCTCTCGCTGTTGCCGCGCGCTGAACTGCATCGCGTGAGCGATGAACTGCTGCAGGAGCATTACCGCGACCAGGCGCAAATCGCCGTGTCCGGCGCCGGCCCGTCAACGGAAGATTGATTTTATGGCCAGGCTGAACATCGCGCCGACGAAATCAAACCTGCTGGCGTTAAAACGGCAGTTGGCCTTCGCGGAGGAGGGCTACGACCTGCTCGAACAGAAACGGCAGATATTGATTCTCGAACTCATGAACCGTCTGGGCCGGATTCAAGCGGTCGAACGCCGCGCGGCCGAAACTTTCCAACGCGCGTTCGCGGCGCTGCGGGAAGCGACGTTGGACCTCGGCACGGAGGCGCTGGACCGGGCCGCCCTGGGCGTGCGGAGGAACCGGCAATTGAATCTGGCCGACCAGCATTTGCTAGGCATGAAGATTCCGCGCGTGACGTTGGAAGTGGAACCGGTGAGCGTGCCGTTTGGCGTGAGCGGCACGTCGGCGAACACCGATGTGGCCCGGCGGCGGTTCGTCGAGGCGCTGCCGTTGCTCGCGGAACTGGCGGAACTGGAAAACGCCGTCTTGCGCCTGGCGCGTGAACTGCGCAAAACCCAGCGCCGGTGCAATGCCCTGTCGCGAATCTTCATCCCCGCTTACCGCGAATCAGTCGCCTACATCGCGGGCACGCTGGAGGAACGCGAGCGCGAATCTTTGACCATCCAGAAAATGATCCGGAACCGGCTGGCCGAATCGTTGGCGATGGGGAAATGCAATTGATTTCACCCTGGGCCGCCGAACCGCCCGTCCGGCTGATTCAATCTCCAGGGCCGGCCACGCTCTGAACCGGGGCCAAGGCGGCGCGAAAAAAAGAGCGGACGCCGGAGCGCGAGTTACTGCCCATGGCCGAGGCCTTGGGCCTTACCGTCACGCGGTGGTCGCCGCTGGCCAGCGGCTGGCTCACCGGCAAATATGCCGGCAAAGCCAAAGAAGAACGGCGACTGGACAAAACGCCGCAATTCGCCCGGCCGACCGAACGCAACTTCGCGATCGCGAAGGAAGTTTTGAAGATTGCCCAAGCCGCCGGAAAATCCCCCGCACAGGTCGCGCTCCACTGGCTGCGGGCGCGGCCCAATACCATTCCCATCATCGGCGCGCGAAAACTTTCGCAGTTGGAGGACAATTTGAATTGCGTCAAATGGTCGTTGAATGCGAAGCAACTCGCGCCGTTGAACGAGGTCAGCCGGATTGAATATGGGTTTCCGAGGGATTTTCTGGACCGCCCTTTCGTGCGCGATTATTTGCACGGCGGCCGGTTTGACCGCATTCGGCACGGATAAGGCGAGGCGACCATCCATTTGCCAAACGGCCGGGATGTGTTACCAATGAGGGCATTATGAGCACAACTTTCAAGGCTTATGCGGCGCGGGCCAAGGGCGCGAAATTGGAACCGTTCGAATTCAATCCCGGTCCGCTGCGGGACGAACAGGTGGAAATCCAGGTCGAATACTGCGGCATCTGCCACAGTGACCTGAGCATGTTGGATAACGAATGGGGCATGACGGATTTTCCGTTTGTGCCCGGACACGAGGTGGCCGGCCGCGTGGTGGCCGCCGGGGACAAGGTCAAGGGCGTGAGAGTGGGCCAGCGCGTCGGGTTGGGCTGGTATGCGGAAAGTTGCATGGCCTGCCCGCAATGCCTTTCGGGCAATCACAACCTTTGTCCGACGGCGGAGGCGACGATGATCAAGCGGCACGGCGGCTTTGCCAACCGCGTGCGCTGTCATTGGGCGTGGGCCGTGCCGCTGCCGGATGCGCTCGACTCAAAGAAATCCGGACCGCTCTTCTGCGGCGGCATCACGGTGTTCAATCCCATCATCCAGTGCGAGGTGCGACCGACCGACCGCGTGGGCGTCATCGGCATCGGCGGGCTGGGACACATGGCGCTCCAATTTCTCAATAAGTGGGGCTGCGAAGTAACCGCGTTCACGTCGAGTGATTCCAAACGCGACGAAGCGATGAAATTTGGCGCGCATCACGTGGTCAACTCGCGCGACGAAGCGCAACTGCAAAAAATCGCCGGCTCGCTCAACTTCATCCTGTGCACCGCCAACGCTGCGCTGCCGTGGGACGCCATCATTGGCAGCCTGGCGCCGAAGGGCCGGTTGCACATCGTCGGCGTCGTGCCGGAGCCGATTCCGGTGGCAGTATTTCCGTTGATTGCCGCGCAGAAGGCGATTTCCGGCACACCGTTGGGCAGTCCGTTCAACACGGCCCGGATGCTGGAATTTTCCGCGCGGCACGGCCTCGCGCCGATGATTGAGGTGTTCCCCATGTCCAGGGTGAACGACGCGATGGAACATCTGCGGGCTGGCAAGGCGCGGTATCGCATCGTTCTGCAGAACGACATCCGGTGAAGCTGAGAAGATGCTGAAATGCAGCCGCCGCCGTGAGGCGGCGGATTCGTCGCCAAGCCTCGCGCAAATGTCCGCCTCCTCACGTCGGCGGCTACGAGTCTTCAATGGTGCCGGTTATTCCTCAGGGTCGCGAAACAAACGGGTTGTCCTTGATATAAAAACCGGAGGCGCCGCTTCGCCCAGTGCCGCGCGTAATCCACGCCCACGCGCGGCCGTCGGACAATGGTGAACGGTCCGGTCTTTGGCGGCGTGGCGATGAAGAAGTCGTCACTGAGCAGGTCGTGGCCGTTAAGGCGCCGGTCCACGTGCATCGCCCGGCAGAGCAAACCGGGGCCGCTGGTCCGGCCATCGAGGTTTTTCACCGGTTCCAGGGCGCGCAGCAACACGGCGGAGGCGTGGCCTTCGCGCTCGGTCACCACGTTCAAGCAGTGATACGGGCCGTAGATGAAATACACGTAAGCGTGCCCGGGCGGGCCGAACATCACCCGGGTCCGCTCCGTCAAACCGCGCGAGGAATGCGCGGCCAGGTCGTGGGGACCGAGATACGCCTCGACTTCCACGATTCTTCCGATGCGCTCCCGGCCGAGTTCGACGCGAACCAGCAGTTTGCCCGGCAATTCCCGGGCGACGGTCGTGGTGTCCCGGTCGTAAAACGGGCGCAGCAGCTTGTGCATGAGGGGATTATACCGACCGGGTGGCAATGAAAAATCCTGGTTTGCCCCCGCCGGATGATGTAAAATAGTGCTTGTCATTTTCCGGAAACCTGCGATAATTCACCCGTCTGTTAGATAACACAAAGCTTACAAGGCATGGTAAATCTTCAAGTGAACTTGGTTCAGTGATGATTTGAAATCCGATTAACGGGAACGGTCTGGTCAAAGCAAAGTTCAGTCTAGTACAGTATAACATCACATGAGCAATAAATTGTTTGTCGGGAATCTATCCTTCGAAACCACCGAGAACGACCTGCAGGATGCCTTTGCGGCGCACGGCACGGTCACTGAAACGAACATTATGATGGATCGGACCACGAACCGCCCCCGCGGTTTTGCGTTCGTCACCATGAGTTCACCCGAGGAAGCGCAGAAGGCCATTGCCGCGCTGAATGGCGCGCAACTGGGCGGTCGCGCCCTCACGGTCAACGTCGCCCGCCCGCGCGAAGAGCGCCCGGGGGGTGGCGGCGGTCGTGGTCCGCGTCGCGAGTTTCGCGGCGGCGGTCGCGACCGTTACTAATCGCCGTTGGCATTTCGGAACGGGATCTGGCCAAAGCCGGGTCCCGTTTTTTGTTTTCTGTGCTGTTTTGAGGGTTATGAAAACGAACGTTCCGGGAAATTCGGACCTGGCCATCACGCCCGTCGGTTTCGGCGCGTGGGCCGTCGGCGGCGATTGGGCTTTCGGCTGGGGCGCGCAGGACGACACGCAGTCCATCGCGGCGATTCACCGCGCGCTCGAACTGGGCGTGAACTGGATTGACACGGCGCCGGTTTATGGCCTGGGCCATTCGGAGGAAGTGGTTGCCCGGGCCTTGCGCGGGTGGAAAGGCGCGCGGCCCTACGTCTTCACCAAGTGCGGCATGCTGTGGAACGACAAGGGTGAAATCAGCTACTCGTTGCGCGCCGATTCCGTCCGGCGCGAGTGTGAGGCCAGCCTGCGCCGGCTCAGGATGGATGTGATTGACCTCTGCCAAATCCACTGGACGGCGGATGATTTGAACGAAACCATTGAAGGCTGGAACACGCTCGCCGCCCTGCAAAAGGAAGGCAAGGTGCGCTGGATCGGCCTGTCCAATGCCAGTGTTGAAGAAATGCAAAAGCTGCAATCCATCGCGCCGATCACGTCGCTGCAACCACCGTACTCGCTCATCCGACGCGACGTGGAATCAGCGCAACTGCCG
>JAJXYT010000050.1 GCA_021780375.1 bacterium
TCTGGCCGCAGACTTGCGCTGCTGCGGCCGGCCCGTCGCGTCCCGGCTCAGTTTATACCCGAACAACGTGCCCAGCGTGGCTGGGATGGCAATCAGGCCGGCAAAGAAACCAATGCCTTTCAACAAACCCGCCAGACCGGTGGCCTGGCCGGTGGCGCTTTTGGTCGTAGCCATTCCCATGATGGCGCCTTTGGCCGTGGTTGTGGCCGCCACCATCGGCAATACGGCAATCACCGCCACCGCGAAGGTGTCCGCCGGCCCCGAACGGCGCAGGCCGTTCTGAATTACCTTGGTCACCCGCTCGTTCAGCAACGCCCGGCCGCGGGAGAGACGCTGTCGCACCGCCTCCTCGGAAAGTTCCAGCACGTCGGCCACCTGCGGGATGGATTCATTCTGGCGGTAAAAGAGCACCATCGGCTCGCGGTAAACTTCCGGCAAACCCGACAGGACGTGCCAGAGAATGGTTTCTTCCTCCTTGCTGATGGCTCGTGCATCGGGTTCATCGGCGGCCGCCGCCGCCTCCGTTTTCTCCTCGAGAAGTTTGGCATCGGCGAGCGGATTGCGGGTGTGCTGGCGAAAGGCGTTATGGATGAGGTTGCGGGCGATACCGTAGAGCCAGGCCTTGAACCGTGCCGGTTCCTGCAAACTGCCAAGCCGGCGCCATGCGGTGATGAAAATGTCCTGCGCGACGTCCTCGCTGCGCCCGACGTTGCCGCAGGCGCTGTAAGCGAGGGCACAAATGGAAGATTGATAACGCGCGACAATCCGGCCGAAGGCATCACGGTCGCCGGCCAGGCTCAGTTCCACCAGGGATGCGTCACTTGGCATCTCCGGTTCCAGGGCAAGGTTCGTTTTCATGCTCACCTAGATAGTGGCCTGACACGCGAAATTGTGACATGAAATTGGAAACCGGCATTTTACATATTTTGACAAAAGCGTGATGGCTTTTGCCAAAAAAGGCCGTGGAAAGAGCATTCCCCCTCTTCCACGCCTGAAGAATTCATCCGCAAAAATCCCTGTTTCATCCGTGCTCCCGCTGTGGCTAAATGGAGTCGTCATGGGTATGAAGGAATTGTCGAAAGGGTCTGGCGTACCAATCCTGATGGTTTCATTGCTCCTTTTTCTGGCGTGCGGCGGTTGCACGTCACCCCGCACCATTGCCGACAGCGCGCTGCAGGCGCCGAATCATCGCATCAAAATTCCCAGGGAGTTCGAGCAGTTGGGCGCGGCCCTGGCCACGAACTTTCCCGTCGAACGGATCGCCGTCGGCCCGCCGGCGGCCACATTGGAATTGATGGTGATGGACCCGGGCGATTATGACGCCGAATTGAACTCGACCTTCACCGAGCTTCCGCCACAAAGTCCAAGAGACCGCCCACATTACGATTTCAACTTTACCTATGACCTGTCGCACTTTTCACCGAAATCGAAGCCGGTAACGAAGGATATCCGCGGCACCATCTTTCTGCTGCACGGCTACGGGTTAAACAAGGAGACCATGATGCCATGGGGATTGGTTCTGGCCCGGGCAGGTTACCGAGTGGTGCTCGTGGATTTGCGGGGACACGGCCATTCGACCGGCGACCAAATCTACTTTGGCGGGATTGAGCGGACCGATATGGTGCAATGCCTGGATGCGTTGAGGCAGCGGCACGTTTGCCGGGAACCGGTCGGGGTGCTGGGCATTTCGTATGGCGCGGTGCTGGCGCTGCAATGGGCGGCCATTGACCCGCGCGTGCAAGGTGTCGTTGCCATCTCACCCTACCCCGATCCCGGCACCGCCGTGGACCGGTATCTCAAGACGTTTGCCCCCAACCTGACCTGGCGAACCGACCGGAAAGTGGCCGCGCTGGTGGCGACCCATCTCGCCGGGTTCCCGGACCTGGCCACGGAAACCGCCATCCGGCGAATTAAACATCCGATTTTGTTTGTGCGCGGTGAACACGATGAGGTGTGCCTCCGCGAAGATTTGAGCCATTTTCAAGCGGCGGCGGCGCCGGGGTCGGAGGTGATGGAAGTTCCCCTCGCCAACCATCTGGTGGTCGGCATGTGCATCACTCAACTGCGCGACCCGGTGACCGAATGGTTCCACCGCCAGTTGACCCGCTGATGAACACGGATTTTTGGCAGGGACATCCCGCGGGGATGCCCGTCTGTTCTCGGGCGCGCGGGCGGGCGGCCAGCCCCGGCAGGCACCTCCGCTACCGGCGTTCGATTTCAATCTCAACCATTTCGCAGTTGGCGTCGAAACCGCCGTTCTGCAAACCGGTTGAGTAAGTGAGATTCATCACCCGCCCGTCTTCCCGGAACAGTTCCGGGTGGAGATAGGCGCAATACACCATCTCGACCCGTTTCCCCTGGGCATATTGGGGCACTTCCATGCGGGCCACCGGCGGACTCCATGGGCCGTAAGGAGCGCCGGCGACGAGGAACCGTATCTCCCGTGGATGATTGAAATCACTCGATGAAACCATCACATATTTCTGCAGATACGGGTTCCAGGCAACGGAAACCTGTCCGGGAACGTTCCCGACCAAAAGGGCTGCGGCCTCCTTCCGGGATGAGAAGTTCGGGCCGGCACCGGTGTAGAACTCGTACGCCTCGGGCTCCTCGATCTTCTCCGGGCGCACGCGGGCCAGGGCAACGCCTTGTTTCCCGCTGAATTCCCGGATTTCAAAAAGGTAGAGCCAGCCGTCAGCCTCAATCACCTGCGTGGGCGCGACCGGAAAACGCCAATCTCCGCGCGGTCGGAGCCGCTCATAAGGTCCCAGGGGCACCGCCGACCGGCCGAGGCCGGAAGCCACGCCTCGGAAATCCCACTGACCATTCCCAAACACCTCAATCATGGAATAAAACAGGTAACATTGGCCGTTCACATGGATTCCGCCCAGCGGCCAAATCCGATAACGCGCGGTCGGTTGTTCACCCGGCAGAAATTTAAAAGGCGAGATGGCGCCGCCGTTGCTGGACACGAGATACTCGAATGCCGGCGGATAGCTCCGGGCATTTTCGCCGAGGAAAGCGATGGCACAGGAGATGGCCCCGCCCGCAAAGTGCGGCGTCCCATCGGCGGACCGGGAACCCTTGAAGGTGTCGCCAAAAGCCCAGATGGCCCCGCCCGGCACTGTAAACGACTCCCCGCCGTCCTGGGAAATAATGGAAGCCCTGGCGTGGGACTCGTTCCAGAGTGAGCCGTCGAATTTGATCTGGACGATGGCAAACGCACGAACCGTCGGCGGCTCCGTGGCCGGGATGGGTGAACATCCCGCCACCAGGCCGATGATGCCAAGGAGAAAACTCAAACCCAACATTTGCAATTTCAGTTGCGTCATTCGAAACTTTCCAATTTCCGGGAACCGCGCAGGCAGCAGGAATCAAACCGGGTCGGCCGCTTCAAGAGTCGTGATGATGCGGCCAGCATCATCCTTTGGCCGGAACTGTCAAGCCGTCAGCAGATTCGCTGACCCGTGGCATTCTGATTGCCGGGTTGCCGTGCTTAAGCCGCAGGATGAATCCGCGTTTATCCGAGTCATTTGCGGTTGAAGCAACTGGAAAAATAAAACGGCGCGCGAGGATCAGCCTGCGCCAGGTCAACGGCGTGACCAGCCCTCACCCGCCATGGGGGTCGATCGTTCCGACTCTGGCTTTCGCCGGCGCAGTCTTAAAATACTTCCGCTTTGAGGCCGGTGACCTGGCGCACAATTTGTGCGATGTGCGACAACGTTTTCAGCGGCAGGTGCCCGCATTCAGCGTGGGACATCGGACGCGCCGCCGAGTAGATTTGCACGAGGGAAATCTGGGCGCCGCGGGCCTTCAATTCCTTGAGCCGCTGCGCAAATTGTTCGATTTCCTCCAGCGACGGTTCTTCCTCGTTGATGGCGGGGAACAAACTTTGGATGACCACCGGCCGCTGGCGGCCCAGCTCCAGAATGTTCGCCAGCACTTTCTCGAGCGGTACGCCGGGCCGGTCCACCCGGTTCAGATAATCCTGCGTCCCGCCGTCGAGCTTCACCCAGATCTCGTCCGACTTGGTGAGGCGTTTCAGGCTTTCCTGCACCTGCGGCCGGTCGAGGCCGGTGGCGTTGGTAATCAAAACAATTTTGAAAAATGGAAAGCCGCCCAGCGCGCGGACGTGAATCACTTCCTGCAGGGCTTCGGCAAAATTCGGGGCCAGAGTCGGCTCGCCGTCGCCGCTCAACGCCACGTGGCGCAATTGCAACAGCTCGGTCGGCAGCGACTGGTAGAGCGGACGTTCGTGCAACTGGCCTTGCAGGATGTGCGCCAGCGTCCGTTGCAGTTCGCCGGCCATGACACCCACGTCCAGCGTGGTCTCAACGGACGGCGTGCGGCGGTCCACTTCGCAGTACAGGCAGTCGAAGTTGCACTGCTTGTCGGGGTTCATGTTCACACCCACCGACAGGCCGTGCGCGCGCGACGAGATGACCACATAGACAAACCGGTTGTTGAGAAAGTCACGCGGCCGGTCGAACGCGGCTTCGCGCAACGGAAGGTGATTTCTCTTTTCCGTATGCCCGTTCGCCAACGAAGTTCTGGTCTTTGATTCTTCCACGATTCTCACAAGGCACTGTAAAACCGCGCCCGGCTGCGCACTACACGGTTCTTGGCATAATTTTGCCATACCTTGCAGGATTAATGGCAAGGTTTAGCGGAACAATTCATCCCTCCCTCCACCCCGCCGGTCGGCCGGCCATTTCGCGGATTTTGGCAAAGACGGCACATCTTTTGGGAATATCGTCTGGCTTATTGTTTACCGCCTTCATTTGAATTAAACTGATGACATGAATGCGATACAAAATGATCGGGCAGCCTGGCTGAAAGCCAGCAAGGCGGTTTGCTCAAACCCGCCGCTCCAGGCGCCGGCCAAGGCCTGGCGGCTGGTCCTGTTGGGCTCGCCGGGCGTCGGCAAGGGAACCCAGGCGGAATTGCTTCACCAACGATTAGGCTCCTGTCATCTGTCCACCGGCGATGTTTTCCGCGCGGCCAAAAGTTTGCCGGGCGGACAAAGAAGTCCGGCCATGGAGGAAGCGCTGGATTACATGCGGCGCGGCGAGTTGGTGCCGGACCAGACGGTGCTGAGCATGGTGGGCGAACGCCTGCGCTGCCTGCATTGCTTCGGCGGTTTTCTGCTCGACGGATTTCCGCGCACCGTGGCGCAGGCCGAAGCGCTGGAAAAATTGATGCTGCATGAGGAAGTGGCCTTGACGGGGGTGCTCAATTATGAGTTGCCGCTGGAGGAAATTGTGGCCCGCATCAGCGGACGCCGCACTTGTTCCCAATGCAAGGCGGTTTATCACATCACGTCACGCCCGCCGCGGGTGCCGGACGTCTGCGACCAGTGCGGCGGAAAATTGTTCCTGCGCGAAGATGACCGGCCCGAGTCCGTCCGCGTGCGCATGGCGGCTTATGAAAAAAGCACCCGGCCGTTGATTAAATTCTATCAGGAGCGCGGCTTGCTGGTGCCCATTGTCGCCGGCGGCACGCCGGAGGAAACGTTCCAACGCACCATGATCGCCCTCGAAGGCGTCCTGACGGATTAGCATTCACAAATCTCCGGTCGCTGGCAGTCGCCGACGTGAGGAGGCGGAATTCGTGCCGGGCTCATGAGTCCGGTCCGCCTCGTTACCTCGGCGGCCACGTTTCGATGGGCCGGTCAGCAAATCCTCGGCAGTTGTTCGCCGCTGGGCATGTCGAGAATGCGGTTGGCACCAATCGCGCTTTTCAAGGTGACCAGCGGCTCGGCACTCCCGGCCACCCGGCCAATCGCCGCCGACCCCGCGCCGATCGCCTGGCCGCGCATGATTTTCAGCGCGCGCTCCGCATCCCGGGCCGCGACAAACGCAACCAGACGCCCTTCGCAAGCGACGTGCAACGGGTCAAGACCCAGCAGTTCACACGCGGCGTGGACATCTTCGCGCACCGGAATTGATTTTTCTTCAACTTCGACGCGCACGCGCGAGGCTTCGGCGATTTCGTTCAGCGCGCTGGCCAGCCCGCCGCGCGTCAGGTCGCGCAGGCAATGGATCTCGACACCGGCCTTGAGCAGTTCCAGGACGATTTCGTGCACGGGCGCGGAGTCGCTTTCGATGGCGCTCTCGAATTGCAGCCCTTCGCGCACGGCCATGATAGCCATGCCGTGCCGGCCCAAATCGCCGCTCACCAGAACGGCATCCCCGGTCCGCACGTTTTGCGGCGCGATGGTTTGGTCATGTTCGACCACGCCAACGCCGGCGGTGTTGATGAACACGCCGTCGCCTTTGCCCTTGTCCACCACCTTGGTATCGCCGGTGATGATTTGCACGCCGCAACGTTGCGCGGCCTGCTGCATGGAGCAGACAATTTTCCAGAGTGTCTCCATCGGCAGGCCTTCCTCGAGGATAAACGCGGCGCTGAGGTAGAGCGGACGCGCGCCGCTCATGGCGAGGTCGTTTACCGTGCCATGGACGGACATGGAACCGACGTCACCACCGGGAAAAAACAACGGACGCACCACATAGGAATCGGTCGTAAACGCGAGTTTTTTGCCGGCCAACTCCACCACCGTGGAGTCATGTTGCGTTTCCAACAGTGGATTGCGGAACGCGGCCAGAAACATCCTGCCGATCAGCTGGCGCATCAATCGGCCGCCGCCGCCGTGCGCCAACAGCACGTGGGGATATGGCGCGATGGGAATCGGGCAGACGGGAGTAAAATCGGGTGGTTGCATGGATAATTGGTCAAAGGGTCTGACGTCCGCCCTCACCCCTGTCCTCTCCCCCGAGGAGAGGGAGAATCATCAACAGCCGGTCGGCGGCTCGAACCGCACTGGAACTTCGTGAGCGGATCGAAAACTGTTCCCTCTCCCTGAGGGAGAGACCCAGGGTGAGGGAAAACCCGGCAAAAATGTTTATGATCAATATGGTCATGCATTGGCTACAGCCGGCTCCCGCCGGTACCGGTAATACGCCGCGCAGGCGCCTTCGCTCGAAACCATGGTTGCGCCCAGCGGATGTTCCGGAGTGCACCTCGTGCCGAAGGCGGAACATTCCCGCGGCTTTTTCAAACCCTGCAACACCAGGCCGCTGATGCACTCAGCCGGCTCCGCGACATGATGCTCCACCACGCCGAATTTTTTCTCGGCGTCGAAGGCCGCGTAGGCCTCGTTCAAGCCCAGCCCGCTCTGCGGAATTTCACCGACCCCGCGCCATTTTCGCGGGATGACGCGGAACACCTCGCGCATCAATTTCTGCGCGGGCTGGTTGCCTTCGCGGCGCACCGAACGCGCGTACTGATTCTCGACCTCCGCCCGGCCGGATTCCAGTTGCCGCACCACCATCAACACGCCCTGTAAAATATCGAGCGGCTCAAAGCCGGTCACCACAATCGGCACATGATATTTCGCCGCGATGGGAAAATACTCCTCGAACCCCATCACGGTGCAGACGTGACCGGCGGCGAGAAATCCCTGCACCTGGCAGTCTGGCGACGACAGCAGCGCTTCCATGGCGGGCGGGACCAGCACATGCGAAATGAGCATGGAAAAGTTTTTAAGCTGCTTCTGCGCGGCCTGGTGAATCGCCATGGCCGTGGCCGGCGCGGTGGTTTCAAAACCGACCCCAAAGAAAACCACCTCCTTGCCCGGATTTTGCTCCGCAATTTTGAGGGCATCCAGCGGCGAATAGACCATGCGCACGTCGCCGCCCCTGGCCTTGACCGAAAGCAAATCCGTCGTGCTGCCGGGCACGCGGAGCATGTCGCCGAACGATGTGAAAATGACGTTGGGTCGCGCGGCGATGTCGAGCGGCTTGTCAATCATTTCGAGCGGCGTCACGCAAACCGGGCAGCCGGGGCCGTGGATGAGCGTGATTTGTCCGGGCAGCAGCTCATCAATGCCGAATTTGACGATGGCGTGCGTCTGGCCGCCGCAGACCTCCATGATGTTCCATGGCTGCGTCGTGACGCGATGCACCTCGCGCGCAATTTTTTGCGCGAGTTCACCGTCGCGATATTCGTCGAGGTATTTCATAGTGGCACAGGCGTCTCGCCTGTGAGTTTCTGGTCGGAAAAGCGGACTGCTTCTGAAACGTACGGGCGAGACGCCCGTGCCACTACCAGCGCGACTTTCATGGCCCGCCTCCCTCCAATTCGCCCAGTTCCTCGATCTGTTTCAAATACTCAAAAACCTTTTGCGCCTCGTCCTCATCCAGCCGGCTGAGGGCGAAACCGACGTGGACAATGACATAATCGCCGACCTTGGCCTCGGGCACGTAAGCGAGGCAGGCTTCCTTGAGGATGCCGCCGAAATTGATTTTGCCCATGCGCGTCAACGGATCGTCACCGCTGACGCTCTCAATCTTTCCTGGAATCGCGAGGCACATGGCGCGTTAGTTTAGTCTTTATCCCGCAACGCGGCAATGACTTGTCCCAGGGCGATACCGCCGTCATTCGGCGGCACCCGTTGATGCCAATACGGGCGGAACCCTTCCGCCTGCAACCGTCGGATCCCGCGCTCGGTCAGATAGCGATTCTGGAAACAACCTCCGGAAAGCACGATCCGGTTTTGACCAGCGTGTCTGGCGACGGCGACAATGGCTTCGACCAGCGCGTTGTGGAATCTCGCGGAAATTTTGCCGATGGCAACGCCGTCTTTCACGTCCAGCAGGATCGCTTCAATCATCCGAGACCAATCCAGGACAAATGCGGAGCTCGGACTTCGGGGCTCGGAGTGCGAAACCTTGGTGGGGCGAGCGTCCTCGCGAGCCGCAGTTCGAACTTCGCAATCAGCAATTCGCAACGGGTAAGCTTCGTCGGTTTCGATTCCATCGAGAGCAAACTCCAACTCCATCGCCGCCTGGCCTTCAAAGCGCATGGTTTGCCGCAGACCGGTCAAGGAAGCAACCGCGTCGAACAACCGACCCAGGCTCGACGTGACCGGCGAGTTCAATTTTTTCGCCAGCATCGTTTTCAAGGCCGCCAGTTCGATATTGGAAAAAGCAGCCACCGGCGCAAGGTCCTTCCGTTCGAAAACAGCGTCGCCAAAAACTTCATAAAGCAATCCGAGCGCGACCCGGCGGGGTTCCTTGACCGCCTGGTCGCCACCGGGCAGCCGGAACGGGCGCAAATGAGCTATGCGCTCGACGGTTTTGTCCGTGACGATGAAAAATTCACTGCCCCAGATTGTGCCGTCGAGTCCGTAACCTGTGCCGTCCCAGGAAACGCCCAGCGTCGGCGGCGACAATTCATTTTCCGCCATGCAGGACAAGACATGGGCGACGTGGTGCTGGACGCCCAGGTAGCGCAGGCCTCCGGCCTGCGGGTTGGCGGAGCGTCCCCGCTCCGCCGGACTGGAACCTGCGGCCATGACGCCGCGGGAACCCGCCGGCGAGGACGCCTGCGCTGCGAATTCGCGGGCAAACTTCGTTGAGAGATAATCCGGGTGCAAATCGGCGGCGATGATTTGCGGCCGGGCTTCGTAAAGTTTTTCAAAATCCGCAATGACGCGGCGAAAGGCGGTGTTTGCCTGCTCCGTGTCCAAATCACCGATGTGCTGGCTGATAAAAACGTTCCCGTCGATAGCGAGCGCGACGGCGTTTTTCAAGTGCGCACCAACGGCCAGGACGGAGTTCGGAGTTTTGGTGAGGCGAGCGTCCTCGCGAGCCGCATTCCGCACTCCCCACTCCGCACTCCGCAATTGGATGGGCAACGGCGCGTAGCCGCGGGCGCGGCGCAGGACCAGTTCGCGATCGAGCATGACACGCGCAATGGAATCGTCCACATGCCGGACAATGGGACGGTTATGGACGAGAAAAACGTCGGCGATGTCACCGAGCCGTTCCAGTGCTTCGCGCTCGTCCGTGCAAATCGGCTCGTCGCTTAAATTGCCGCTCGTCGCCACGACCGGAAAACCCAGTTCAGCCAGCAAGAGGTAATGCAACGGCGTGTACGGCAACATCGCTCCGAGGCAGGGATTGCCGGGCGCCACGGCATTTACGATTTGCGATTTACGATTTACGATTTGTTTAAGCAAAACAATCGGGGATTCGGGCGAGCGCAACAATCGCTCTTCCAAAGGCGAGACTTCGCAGACGGCTTTGATGGCTTCCAGCGACGGGAACATCAGCGCGAACGGCTTTTCTTCGCGATGTTTCCGCTCGCGCAACCGCTGAACGGCCTGGTCGTTGCGCGCGTCGGCCAGCAAATGGAAACCGCCCAAGCCCTTGACCGCGACGATCTTTCCCCCACAAATTGCTTTTGCGGCAGCAAGCAAAGCCTCGTAGCTGCGCTCGGCAGAGCGCGGCTGATTTATTTTAAAAGCGAAGTTGTCGGCGTTCTGCCGGACGCCGCTACGCCACAATTCCAAATGCGGCCCGCAAACCGGGCAGGCATTCGGTTGGGCGTGAAAGCGGCGGTCCGCCGGGTCGTCGTATTCAGCCTGACACTGCGGGCACATGGTGAATGCCTTCATCGAAGTGTTCGCGCGGTCGTAAGGCAGTGATTCGATGATGCTGAAGCGCGGGCCACAGTTGGTGCAGTTCGTGAACGGATAACGGTAACGGCGATTCTTCGGGTCGAAAATGTCGCGGAGACAATCCGGACACGTGGCGATGTCCGGCAGGACGAGCGCGGTTTTGCCGCCGCCGGCATCGCTTTCGCGGATTTCAAAACCAGCATAGCCGATCGGATCGAGCCAGGCAGCTTCGAGGCTTTGAATAAAACTGCGCGGCGGTTTTTCGGCTTCGAGTCGCAGCAGGAATTTTTCGAGCGCCGCGCGCGGGCCTTCCACTTCAATGAAAACGCCCTGCGAAGAATTGTTGACCCGGCCGGTCAGGCCAAGTTCTGCGGCGAGGCGGAAGGCGAACGGGCGGAAACCGACGCCCTGGACCGCGCCGCGCACGGCGATCTTCAATCGCGTTGCTGGCGGCGCATTCACCAACAATTCCTTTCAGCGCTCGATCTCGAAACTTTCGAGCACCATGTCCGTGGAATTGACAGCCTTGACGTTTACCGAAGCGCATTTCGGGCAGACATCCGGCAGTTGATGGCCGTGGAATTGATGGCCGCATTGATTGCACACCAGCGTGGGTTCGACCTCGGTGAGCTCGAGCGTGGCGTCCTGAACGAGCGGGATTTCCTTTTTGACAATATCGAAGCTGAACTGCATGTGGTCACTGCTGTGGCTGGTCAGGGGGTTGAAACGGATTTTGACCGATTTCACGCGTTTGGCTTTTTGCTCAAGCGCTTTTTTCTCAACGGTTTCCAGAATGGCGCGGACCAGATGAACTTCGTGCATAAATGCCTTTCAAATCAGCCGCCGCAATATGCGCCGGTCAACGCGCGAACGCGAGTCATCTCTTGGCGAAGAGTGTGCCTTTCTTGCTGACCGCCCTGTTCAATGACGGCCGGCGAGCGTCCGAATCTGTTCCAGCGCGACCTCATAACCCCGGCGGGCCACCGGAGAAAGTTCCTCGCTGAAACCGAGTTTTACGGCGGGAATGGTCAGCCACCAGGCTTCCGGGCAATGGCCGAAAACGTCGCGCGCCAGCGCCAGCATGGTGCGCGGGTCGGCCGCGTGCGCCATGAGTTGAGAAGACTTGTTCGGCTCCAGCTGGCGCAGCTGCACTTCCTTCGGGGCATCCACGGCGGCGTCCACAAAAATCACCGTGCGCGCCCGGGCAATCGGTTCGGCGTGTTCGGGCGAAAGTTGCTGGCAAATCAAAGTGCGGACCTGCGGCAAATGTAATTCCTCGATCGCTTCGACGACCTTGGGTCCTGCGCCATCATCGCCACGCAACGGGTTGCCGTAGCCGATGACCAGGACACCGGCGATTTCAGGTGGCGATTCCATTTTGCTCACAGGACAAACTTAAATGTTATAACTCCGGACACCAGCTTGTTCGGCCGGCGCCGGGTCGCGGGCCGGCGCGCGAGGCAACAGCAATAGCGCCAGCAACCAACCATAGACCATCGAATCCAAAAACAGTTCGACCGTATGAATGCTTCGCAGCCTCCAAGGCATCCAGTAAGCCTGAAGCAATCCGTAAAGCCCGGCAACCACGAACAGGCTAAGGCCGAAGGTCCACGCAAACTGCTGCCGCGAACCCGGCCAGGCAACCAGAATCAGCAGCACCGCGAGCAAGGCAATCAGACTGCGGATGAACTGCACGCCGATGACGTCGCCCAAGGACGGCATTTGCATACTACCGGTCCGGGAAGTTTGGGTTGTTCCAGATGCAAGGCGGTCGAGAACATGCCGCCGATAAACGTACCCATCACCGAGCTCAGCGCGCACAGAAAGATTCTTCCGGCGTACCTGGCCATATTAAACGGATTTGGATTTACCCTCGTGAAAACGCTTCTGCCTCTGCCGTTCGGAAATTCTCGCCATCAGTTTCGGTACGAAGCCGAGCGCCAGGAACAGTGGCACGGCGACAATCAGCGCCCGGAACACCCAGCCGACGAGTTTCCAAACGCGAGGATTGAAAAACTCTTTGGCAACCGGGTCATAGGCGGTTGGAGTGAGAGCGTGTTTGCCCCAAGCCATGGCGCCGCTGGCGAACCAACCGAACGTAAGGCCGCCCATCGCCACCGGTGCCACCGCTACCCCGCCCATCGCGAGCATCAAGGCCGCGGCCACGCTCCCGCACGCGACCACGCCGACGGCCACGACCGAAATGGAAATCAATCCGTAGCCGAAAATGCCACAGGCGATGACGCCCACGGCCACGTCGCCAAAGGCAATCACGCCCCACGGGTGGCATCCCACCGCGATGATCCCTTTCGCGGTGCGCTTGCGCCCGGTGGACGGGTCAACGCCCGAGGCCACATGGAGCAACGGCCAGCCGAACAACGTGGTTTTGCTGCGATATTCATAACTCAGCTTCCTGCTCACTTCCGGCGAAAGCCGGGAGGCAACCCCCGCGATGGCTTCCAATTGCAGCCGGACGTCGCTGACACGCTGGCAACGCCGTTGGGGATTCCTTTCCATGGCGTGCAGCACCAGTTCGTCGAGCCGCGGGTCCACCGCCGCCTTTTTTGAGGGCAGCTCGAACCGGCCCAGCGGCAATTCGCCCGTGAGCATTTCGTAAAGCACGACGCCCAGGGAATAAATGTCCGCGCGCTGGTCCACTTCGAGCGGCTTTTCCAGCTGCTCGGGCGCCATATAATGCATTGTGCCCAGAATTTGACCGGATTGCGTCAACTGGATGTCTTGGGGCCCCGGCTCCAGGAGTTTCGACAACCCGAAATCCGCGACCTTCACGCGGCCTTTCTGGTCCATCAGGATATTTTCCGGTTTGATATCGCGATGAACGATGCCCTCGCCGTGCGCATATTCGAGCGCTTCACAAATCTGCGGGACGATCCCCAGGGTTTCCCGCGGCGTCAGCCGGTGCGTTTGCAGCAGTTGCCGCAGGTTCACTCCATCCACAAACTCCATCAGGAAATAATACAGCGAACCGGATTTCCCGAGGTCAAAGACCGTGACGATATTCGGATGACTGAGCCGGGCCAGCGCGCGGGCTTCGCGGGCGAAACGCTCGGCGAAGGCGGGTTCGGTGGAAATTTGGGGAGGCAGAATTTTGAGCGCCACCATCCGGTCGAGGCCCCGCTGGCGCGCCTTGTACACTGCGCCCATGCCGCCGTGGCCCAGCAATTCCAGAATCTCAAGCTGCGGGAAAAGACTTTTCAGCGCGAGCGGATGCGGCGGGGAAAAGCCGGCGCCCGGGCGCGGCGACGGCTCCAGGGTTGCCCCCGCCTCGAGACATTTGGGGCACAACCTCTGCGTTGAATCCGCAGGAAGCTCTGCGTGGCAAAACTCGCAAATTCGCAGCGTTTTCATTTCACCTACGGGCAGGACGCGCCTGCTTGCAGTTTCGGCCCGGCTCCAAATATTGTTCTCCCCGCAATTTGGCCTTTAATCCACCTTTCTTGCGTTCCACAAAAAGGACTCTGCACGGCGCGCACTCGGCTCAGCAGGGGCGGTTCAATGCGGCCGCAATATTCACTCGCGTTTGAATATCACCACCCGCGTATTCGGGCCGGAAATGAAATCGACCGGACGTTGGGGATCGCCCGGCGGTGCCACGGCGATTTTCAAGTCATTACCCTGTTGTTCGTAAATCGCCAGGGCGGTTGCGCCAACGTTTTGCGACGACTCTTGAAGGGTGAGGTCCAATTGCATCGGTTTTGGCCCCCCGTTTCAATTTTGGCCCGGACTAACCGCGCGCCATTTCGTTGAGCACCGTGCCATCCGGCGCAACCAGCCGCACCAATAACGGCATCTGGCCAACCGCGTGCGTGGAACAGCTCAAACACGGATCGTAACAGCGGATGCCGTGTTCGATGCGGTTGAGCATCGGTTCGGGAATGTCCTGGCCGTGCACGTAATGCTTCGCAATCTGCGCCACGGTCTGGTTCATCGCCAGGTTGTTCTGGCCGGTGGCGACGATCAGATTGACCTTCTGGAGCAGGCCGTTGCGGTCCACGGTGTAATCGTGAAACAACGTGCCGCGCGGGGCTTCGCTCACGCCCACGCCGCGCAGGCTGTTGATGCCGGCGTCGGCGCGCAGGTTGCCGCTGAACAAATCGGGATCATCCAGGTAACGCTCGACGTATTCCAGCGAGGCGAGAATCTCAATCAAACGCGCGTAATGATAGAGGAAGGAAGACGTGACCGCGCCGCGGCCCATTTGCTTGAAGTTCTTCAACTCGGCATCCGCCCGGGGCACGCCCATCTGTTCGCAGATGTTCAGGCGCGCGAGCGGGCCGACGCGATACATGCCGTCCGGCAGGCCCAGCGGCAGGTAATAAGGCGACTTGAGATACGACGAATTCTGGACGGATTCACCGATGAACTCGTAATACTTCTGCGGGTCGAGCTGGTCGGCGATGATGCTGCCGCTGCTGTCGGTGAACCGCAACTTGCCGCCGTGATGTTCCCAGGTGCCGTCGGGCGCGACCAGGCCCATGAACAGCGACGGGAAATTGCCGAAGATTTGGACCTCGCGTTGATGGCTGGCGAGGGTCTTTTTGAAAAGATCGAACGCGACCCGCGTGGTGGCGAACGCTTCCGGCAGCCACGCGCGGATTTTCGCCCGGCCTTCCTCGGTCAGCGGACTGCGCACGCCGCCGGGCACGGCCCACGCCGGATGAATTTTTTTGCCGCCGAGAACTTCGATGATTTCCTGGCCGAACTGGCGCAGGCGGATGCCGGCGCGCGCGAGGTCGGCGTTGGAGGCAATCAAACCAAAAACGTTGCGTTGCGCCTGCGGCGTGTCCCAGCCCATCAGGAAATCCGGCGCGCTCAGATGAAAGAAACTCAGCGCATGGCTCTGGATGATCTGGCCGAGATTCATCACCCGGCGCAACTTGTCGGCGGCAGGCGGGATGTTGACGGCCATGATGGCGTCGCCGGCCTTGGCCGAGGCGAGCAAATGGCTGACCGGACAGATGCCGCAGATGCGCGGCGTGATGCCGGGCATCTCGCTGTAGGGCCGGCCTTCGCAAAATTTCTCGAAGCCGCGGAATTCCACGACATGGAATATGGCGTCGGACACATTGCCCGCGTCGTCCATGAAGATGCTGATCTTGGCATGGCCCTCAATACGGGTCACAGGGTCAATGACGATGCGATTTGACATAATAATAAAATCTTTCCCGCGGACGCACTATGCTTCTGCCGCGGTAGCCGCCGACGCCAGTCGGCGCTGACCTTTTTCAGAATGCGCGGCCTAACGTGCGCGGCTACAGTGTTAACGATGGCGTCCTCACCCAAATTTTAAATTTACACCTTCCAGTTTGGGCGTCTGGCCGTCCAGTACCTGGACCAGCAACGCCTTGATGCGGCCGGCCGGCGGCGGGCAGCCGGGCAGGAAATATTCGACGAAAACGGCTTCATGCACGGGCATGACGCGTTCGAGCAGGGCCGGCACAATGCCGTCGGCCTTCGGCACGCCGGGATTATCCTGCGCGTTCTCGATATAGGCGCGTTGGAGGACATTTTCCGCGTTGCCCAAACCGAGTTGATTGCGAATCGCCGGGACGTTGCCGGTGACGGCACAGTCGCCAAAGGAAACCAGCACTTTTGTCCGCGCGCGGATTTTGTGCAGCAGTTCGAGATTATCCACGTTGCAGAGGGCGCCCTCGATGAGGCAGACATCCACATTTTCCGGATATTCCTTCACGTCCACGACCGGGCTGTAAACGAGGTCAATCTTGCCGGCGAGTTCGATGAGGAACTCGTCGAGGTCGAGAAAGGACATGTGACAGCCGGAACAGCCGCCCAACCAGACTGTGGCCACTTTTAAACGTTCCATTGTTTTTTCTCCCGTGCGTTGACGATGAATTCGACTTTGGTGCGGTCGCGTTCCATTT
>JAJXYT010000042.1 GCA_021780375.1 bacterium
GGTCCACTTTCGGACGCACAAATTCGTTCTTTGGCCACATATTTGAACGCTACGATTCCGCCGCACGTCCGGTCATCGCAATGAACCTCAGGGTCTTGAGAGCCCATAAGACGGTAGTCAACGGCAAAAGGTTGTCTGTCTCAGGATGTATAGCGCAGCCCGGCACTCCGCTGTCGCGGACTGGCAATCCGCCAGCCCCCCGTCTGCGAGCCGGAAATATGGCAGAGAGCCACTCCGTGCTACCGCCGGAAGGATTGAGGCAGTACATCAGGTTCCTTCAAAGAAGAATCTTTGCAACCGCCAGGAGCGCGGGCGGTTCGCCAGTGGGCTTTTGACTTTGGCAACGCGCGGGCGAGCCGCGCGCGCTCCTTCTCATGTTCGTTCAAAACGACGGCCAAACCGGTCGGAATGATTGGACGGCAATTTTTTGAAATGATACCAATGGAAATCTTAAACTGAACAAATGAAAGCCGCTGACATGACGCGCCGCCATGCCCTCCAACTGCTGGGCGGTGCTTTGTCCGGCCTGGCGCTCACCCGCTCATGGGGCGCAGAGGCCATTCCACCGGAGGAAACTCGAGGAATTGTTCCCGGACCATTCACCGGTACCCGCGAATCGCTGGGAGCTTACCGTTGTCCGGAATGGTTCCGCGACGCCAAGTTCGGCATCTGGGCGCATTGGGGGCCGCAATCCGCGCCCGAGGACGGCGACTGGTATGCGCGCAATCTTTACCTGCAAGGTTCCAAACAATATCAGGACCACCTGGAGCGCTACGGCCATCCGACCCGGTTCGGCTACAAGGACATCATCCCCACCTGGAAGGGCGAGCAATTCGATCCCGAGCACTTGGTCGGTCTCTACCAAAAGGCCGGCGCGAAATATTTCATGAGCATGGGCGTGCACGTGGATAATTTCGACATGTGGAACTCGAAATATCAGCGGTGGAACGCGGCCAAAATGGGCATCAAACGGGACGTGGTCGGACTGTTCCGCCAGGCGGCAATCAAACACGGTCTGAAGTTTGGCGTGAGCGATCATTTGTGGATGGCGTACAAATGGATGTCCGTCGCCCATGCCAGCGATCTGACCGGCCCGCTGGCCGGGGTGCCTTACGATGGCATTGATCCGAAATGGAATGACCTCTACGGCGGTTGCCCAGAAATCTATCGCAAATTGCCGTGGGACGAGGACGGCATCCCGGATTCCTGGAAACGCGAGTGGTTCCGTCGCATCCAGGACCTCGTGGATCAGTATCAGCCGGATGTGCTTTACTGCGACGGGCAAATTCCGTTTGCACAATGGGGCCTGGACCTCGTCGCCCATTTTTACAATCAAAACCTCCGCCGACATGGCGGCAAACTGGAGGCGGTTTATACCAGCAAACGACCGTCGGATTCCGCCGCCGGCCTGTGTGTGTTCGACAAGGAGCGCGGCGTGGTGGATGGCATCTGGCCGCAACCCTGGCAGACCGAAACCTGCATCGGCCACTGGCATTACGACCGCAACGTGCGATACAAAACCCCCAAGCAAATCATTGACATGCTGGTGGACGTGGTCAGCCGCAACGGCAATTTCTTGCTCAACTTCCCGCTCAACACTCACGGTGTCCTCGATGACCGGGAACAAATAATCCTCGCCGCCATCACCACCTGGATGCAAGTCAACAGCGGAGCCATTTATGGGACGCGTCCGTGGCGGACCTTTGGCGAAGGGCCGAACCTGGTGAAACCCGAGCCGGGCCAGAAGTACAATGAAACCAACCGGAAGGATTTTACCTTTGAAGATGTGCGGTTCACGACCCGCGGCAAAATCCTGTATACCTTTTTCATGGGCTGGCCGGAACAACCAACGTTGACCATTCCGGCACTGGCCACCAGCCGTCCGTATGTGGCCGGCAGAATCCAGCAGGTCAAATTGATAGGCAGCGATAAAAAATTGTCCTGGAAGCACGACGTCACCGGACTCACCGTTCCGTTGCCGCCGGACAGACCATGCGACTACGGTTGTGCGCTGGAAATCCAAGGGCTGGAAACGTGAGCAACGTCTTGATTTGATTGCAGGACATGACGTAAGGAGTGCTTTTAATGACGACTTGTCACCTCGTCGCCTACAGATACCAAGATACTGCCAAAACGTGAGTTGGATTGACCGCAGTATGAAACGACAGATATAAATTGAGCATTCGCTCCAAATCCTTGAACAGACTTTTCTGCATCCTGAGTTTGTCGTGCTGGTTTCTTTCGTCCGGCATGGCGGCGGAGCTGTGGGTTTCTCCCGAAGGCAGTGATGACAATCCAGGCACAAAAGCACAGCCGTTTGCGTCCGTGGCTGCGGCCCAACGGGAGGCGCGAGAACTGCGACGGCTGGGAAAAGTGGGTAGCCATGAGCCAGTGCGTATTATTCTTCGCGGCGGTGTTTATCCGCTGAACAGCCCGTTGCTGGTGCGCTCGGAGGATTCGGGAACGGCAATCAGTCCGACGGTCTTTGAGGCCGCGCCAGATGAGAACCCGATATTAAGCGGCGGCGTCCAGATCACCGGCTGGAAGAAGATGACCGGAAAAATTCCCGGTTTGCCAGTGGCAGTCCAAGGCGAAGTCTGGGTGGCTGATGCACCAACGTTCGGCGGGCGAATGCTCGAATTTCGCCAGCTTTGGGTCAATGGCCGGAAAGCCATTCGCGCCCGTCAACCGAACAACGGCACGCTGGATCACCTCGTCGCCTGGCATAAAACCCATCAGGAAGCGTGGATTTCCACCGGGAGCGCCGGCATCCTTGCCGGCAAAATGCCGGCGCTCCCAGGCCAACTCGAGATGGTTGTTGATCAGGTCTGGGAAATCGCGACCCTCCGGATCAAAACCGTTCGCGTGGACGGCAACAAGGTGTGCCTCACCTTCCAACAACCCGAGAGCAAACTTGAATTCGAGCATCCCTGGCCGCCGGTGACCGTGAACGCGAAGTATCAGGCGCCGTTCTTTCTCGCCAACGCAATCGAGTTTCTGGATGAGCCCGGCGAGTGGTTCGAGGACACGTCAGCCGGCAAGGTTTATTATTGGCCTCGACAGGATGAGGACCTGAACACGGCCAAGGTCGTGGCACCGGCCCTGGAAACGCTCGTTCAGATAACCGCGTCATTGGACAGGCCCGTGGAGCATGTGCAATTTAGAGGGATCTCCTTTGAATACACAACTTGGATGCGACCGTCTGCGGCAGGCGATGTCCCGCTTCAAGCAGGAATGTATTTCCTGGATGCGTACCGAATAAAACCGCCGGGCACAATCTACCATCCCGGCCTTGACAACCAGGCGTGGGTTGGCCGGCCGCCGGCGGGTGTGTCGGTGAAAGACGCGAATCACATTGAGTTCGAGCGTTGCCGGTTTGAACACATGGCCGCGGCGGGTCTGGATTTCCAGTCCGGAACGCACGACGATCTGATCCAGGGTTGTGTGTTCCGCGAGCTCGGCGGCAACGGCCTTCAAATGGGTAAATTCTCCGATGCCGGCGTGGAAACGCACGTTCCTTACAATCCCAAGGATGAGCGGGTCATCTGCACGCGCGAGAAGATCCTCAATAATCTGGTGACCGATTGCGGGACCGAAGACTGGGGGAGCGTTGGCATTTGCGTCGGGTACGGCCGGGAAATTGCCATTGAACACAATGAGGTCAGCAACCTGCCTTACACCGGCATCAGCGTCGGCTGGGGCTGGAATAAAGCGGCCAATTGCATGAGGGACAACCGGATTGTTGCCAATCATGTCCACCATGTGGCCACACGCCTGGGTGACACGGGCGGCATTTACACGCTTTCGGCGCAGCCAGGCACGATCATCAGCGACAACTGCATCAGCGACATTCAACTGAGCCGATACGTTCCCGATCCGGATCACTGGTTTTATCTCTATCTCGACGAAGGGTCGTCATTCATCACCGTGCGGGACAATTGGTGCCCCACGGAGAAATTCATGAAGAACACCAATGGTCCGGGCAACCATTGGGAAAACAACGGACCGATGGTTTCGCCAAAAATCAAAGACGCGGCTGGACTGCAACCGGCCTTTCAGGATTTGCTCCTGGAAACGAAACATTCAAAATGAAAAAGATGTTCATCCGGCTTTCACTGGCGACGTTGTTGGCGACCTTTGCCGGGCCGGCGTGGTCTCGCGAGGTTCTGACACCCGTGCAGTTGCGCTGCGAATATGCGGCCAACCCGCTGGGCGTGGATGTGCCGCACCCGCGCCTCTTTTGGGTGGATAAAAGCGAGAATCACGGCCAAGACCAGTCAGCTTATGAAATTCTCGCCGCCTCCTCGGCGAAAAAGCTGGCCGTCAGCCAGGGCGATTTATGGGACAGCGGGAAGGTTGACTCGGATGAGACGATTCAGATTCCCTACGCCGGTCAGCCGTTGAAATCGTCGCAGCAGGTGTTCTGGAAAGTCCGTGTGTGGGACAACGCGGGCAAGGCATCCGCGTGGAGCCAGCCCGCCACCTGGACGATGGGATTGCTCGGGGCAGATGACCCGTCTTCGCCAAGCGGCTCAGACGCGGCGGGCTGGCACGCCGAATGGATCGCCGCGCCGACGAACTGCGAAACCCTGCTGCTCCGCCATGATTTTGTCGTCAAGCCCGGCCTCAAACGCGCCCTCGCCTTTGTCTGCGGCCTCGGCCAGTATGAAATGTCGCTCAATGGGAAGAAAGTGGGCGACGATTTTCTCTCGCCGGGTTGGACGGATTATCTCAAGACCTGCCTGTATGACACGCGTGACATTACATCGCTATTGCGAAAAGGCACCAATGCCGTTGGCCTGTTTCTCGGCAATGGGATGTACAACGTCGAGCGGGTCCCCGGCCGGTTTACCAAATTCAAAGGCTCGTTCGGCCCCCTGAAGGCCATCGCGCAGATTCAACTCGAATACACCGACGGTACGGTCCAAATCATCGGCACGGATGACCAATGGCGCACTTCGCCGGGACCCATCACGTTTGATTCGATTTATGGCGGCGAGGATTTTGACGCGCGACTGGTTCAATCCGGCTGGAACGAAGCGGGCTTCGACGATTCCCAATGGCAGGGGGCCCGGGTGGTTGGAGGTCCGGGCGGTGAACTCAAGGGTCTTTCCTGCGCCGCGCCGTCGATTCGTGAGTTCCAAATTCACCGTCCCGTCGCGGTCCACAAACTGGCTGATGGTGATGTGGTCTATGATCTCGGCCAGAACGCCGCTCACGTCCTGAAAATTTCCGTGACCGGCCCGGCAGGCAGCCGCGTCCAACTCTTCCCGGCAGAATTGACCAATGCCGATGGTTCGGTCAACCAGGGTTCAATGGGCGCCGGGAATCGCGGCCGCATCTGGTGCCAATACACGAAAGGAACGGATGGCAAAGAAACCTGGGCGCCCCGATTCTTTTATGTCGGCTGCCGTTATGTGCAGGCGCATTTAATACCCCCCTCTCCCGGCTTCGCCACCCTCTCCCCGCCAAGCGGGGAGAGGGCCGGGGTGAGGGGCGCTCTGCCGAAAATCAAGTCCCTGGAAGGCATCGTGGTTCATTCCGCCTCGGAACCGGTGGGCCAATTTGAATGCTCGAACACGTTGTTCAATCGCATTGACCGGCTCGTCCGCTGGGCGCAAATGAACAACATGATGAGCATCATGACAGACTGCCCGCATCGTGAGCGGCTCGGCTGGCTGGAACAGGATCATCTGAATGGCCCGGCGTTGCGCTACGATTTCAACCTCGCGAGGTTGTTCACCAAGACAGTGAACGACATGAACGATTCCCAGGTGCCCGATGGTCTGGTCCCGACCACCGCGCCGGAATACGCAAAGTTCAAAGGCAATTTCCGCGATGCGCCGGCCTGGGGAAGTGCCTGCATCCTGATACCGTGGCAACAATACGAATTCGATGGTGACGTGGAACTCCTGCGGCGGCATTACGACATGATGAAAAAGTATGTCGCCTACCTCGGCACTACGGCCACCCATAATATTGTGAATCATGGCCTGGGTGACTGGTATGACCTGGGACCGAAAGGGCCGGGCTTCGCGCAATTGACGCCGGTGGCGCTGACCTCGACGGCGTTTTATTATTATGACACGCGCATCCTCGCCAAAGTGGCCGCGTTGCTCGGCAGATCGGCGGAGGCCCAAAAACTTGAAACCCAGGCCGAACAAATTCGCACCGCATTCAACCTGAAGTTTTTCAACCCGGCCAACCACGACTACTCCACCGGTTCGCAAACGGCCAATGCCGTTCCCCTCGTCATGGGGCTGGTGGACGAAACCAACCGCGCCTCCGTTCTGGACGCCATCGTGCGGGATGTTCGCGCGCGCGGAAACGCCCTGACCTCCGGAGACGTGGGCTACCGCTATCTACTGCGCGCATTGGCGGAACATGGACGTCGCGTCCGGTTGATCACGGGCTTTGACTGGCTCGGCCATTACGTTTACCGCGTTTTACCCGAAGTTGGCCGTTCCGATGTAATTTCTGACATGAATGACCAGACCAACAAACCGGGTTATGGCTATCAACTTGCCAAGGGCGCGACCAGTTTGACCGAGGGGTGGAATGGAAGCCATTCGCAAGATCACTTCATGCTTGGCCAGATCATAGAGTGGTTTTATCACGACCTCGCTGGCATTCAAAATGCCCCCGGCAGCGCTGGTTTCAAAGAAATCATCATCCGCCCACAGCCGGTCGGCGACCTGAAATGGGTCAAGGCCAGCTATAAATCCATCCGCGGGAAAATTGTCAGTGAGTGGAAGATGGACTTCGACCGATTCAGCTTGTGCGTGAAAATTCCCGCAAACACGACGGCAACGGTTTATGTTCCGGCAGCTTCAGCCGACGCAGTTACGGAAAGTGGCCGTCCGGCAGCACGCAGCAAGGATGTGAAATTCGTGCGGATGACCAATGGCTGCGCTGTGTTCACTGTGAAATCAGGCAGATACGAATTCAAATCAAAGTTGTGATCCGACGGCGTGTATCATACCGGCCGCAGCGTAGCGCAGGCGTCCTCGTCTGCGGGTTCACCGGGCGTCCCGCCGGGTGTTTCTTCTGGCGGCGAAACGCCGCCAGAACCCGCAGTCGAGACGACCGCGCTACAACGAAGGCGCGGACTACTCCAGCCCGGTCACCTGGGCGTCGTAAGTAATCAGCGGCTTGCCTTTTTGAACGGTGATTTTGGAATTTTCAAACCGAATATTGCGCGCGTAGTAAATCTTCAGCCCTGTTTCCGCAGAAAGATTCACGTTTGACAGTGTCACCCCGTCAACCGGCATTTCCGGCACGCCGTAGATGGTGCCGGCGGTCGGACAATCCGTGGCGGTGACATTGCGGATGATGATGTTTTTGCTGATGGGGGTGTGACTTGTGATGGCATCCGGCTTTGCGTCGGCCGGGTCTTGGGGAGCGGTCCGCTCCGGATAGTAATCGTAAATGTAAATCGGATTTTTGACCCGCGTCATCGTGAGGTTCTCGTAAGTGATGTTTTGCAGCAACCCACCGCGGTCGCGCGCGCTCTTGATACGGATGCCCGCATCGGTTTGATCAAACGTGCAGTGGCGCACGGTCACATCCTCAATCCCGCCGAAGGTGCCACCGCCGATGGAACAGCCGTGCCCGTGCCCAAACGTGCAATCCTGAATCAGGATATTTTTGTCCCCGGGCGAACGCCCGCCGGCAGGTTTGATGGCAATGTCGTCGTCGCCTGTGTCAATCGCGCAACCGGTTATGAGAAAATTCCAGCCTGACGGGTCAATGCCGTCGGTGTTGGGTGCGTTGGCCGGTGCGTGGATGTGAATATCCCGGATGGTCACGTCGGTGCAATGCTCCGGGACGAGATGAAACATGGGTGAATTTTCCAGTGTCACACCGGCGACCAGCAGGCGCGTACAGTTGGAAATCTTGATCAGATACGGCCGATGCGTCATCGCGCGGTTTGCACGAAAGGCCGCCCACCAGGCCGCCCCCTGTCCGTCAATGACACCTTCCCCGGTGATTTCAACATCGTGCGCGTCCGACACGGTGATGCTGTCCTGGTAACGATGGTTGACGACCGGGTAATGCGCCAGGTCATCGCTGATCAGAATCACCGCGCCACGGTCCAGATGCAGATTGATACGGCTGGCCAGCGTGAAGGGGCCGGTGAGGAATCTCCCCGCCGGCACCAGAACTGTGCCGCCGCCCGCCGCTGACGCTGCGTCAATGGTTTTCTGAATTGCACCGGTGTCCAGGGTTTTGCCATCGCCCACGGCGCCATAATGGCTGATGTCGAAAGTCTTGATGGGAATGGCCGGCAATGAAGGTGCCTCCATCGGCGCCGATGCGGCACTGCTGGAAAGGAAGCCTGCCAAGAGAAAGACACCAGGTAGCAAACGTTTTGTTTTCACAGATTGTGTTCGATCTGGCCAACGTGTGGTTATCAATAGGATTACGGTAATTTGCCAAAATAAAAACTCACCGAGCCGGAATATTTACCGGTGGCAATACTTTCCTGGCTCTGCGGCCCCAGGGCTGAAGCCGTTTTGAACTTGCTGCCGATAGGCGGAATGGCATCCAGAAACGCCAGGCCAGCCTGTGGCACCGACGGGGCAGTGTCACCCACCAGTTTGGCGGGCGGAAATTCCGGTGTGAGCACTTGCACGAACGGAACGTTTTCCGGTACGGCGGTGATGGTCCCTTCCTTCGTGTTGAACTGCAACCAACGCACGCCGGCGAAGCAACCTTTGAACTCCGGATAGATCCAGTCACGCCAGCCAGTGATGGTGTTGTTGTAATCATTGTCCCAGACGTTCAAGGTCACGCCTTGCCGGCGATTCTTCCAGACGCGATAGGGGCCGTCACCCAGCCATTTCTTACTTTTCACAAGGTTCTCTGGGTAATCAAAGGCCACGCCGTAATAATCGTGCGGGCCGGTTGCGGTATAGGTGTAATTGCATTGCAGCCACCCGTTGGCCTGCAAACGCCACGTGACCGATTTCAAGTCACCGGCGTACTTCGCGGCCACCACCCAATCGGAGCCAGCCTGTTTCTGGTTCAGCTTCACCAACTCTGCTTTGCCCGGCACCGGACGAGGGCCATCGGCCAGCGAGAAATGCTGCGAACCGTGCTGCACGTCCGACAGAAAGCCGGTTTGCTTGCTGATGCCGACCGTCAGGTCGCCAACCTTCAGTTCAATCGCGTTAGCAGTCTCCGTTGATTCCACCCGCGATGTGTCAGGTGCTTTGAGCAGCGACCGGAAATGGTCCACATTCCTGGTCGGCCAAACCCAGGTCCATAGCCGATGCCCGTAAGGATCGTCCGCTTCCAGGGACAGGGCATCCACTCGTTCGCGGGTTTTCGGCAAATTCAGTTTGAGCCTGCCCTTGCCGCCAGGCGGGATCGAGGGTGCCTGAGCCACGCCTTGCCGGATGACGACACAATCGGAGGCGCCCTGGTTGGGTTGAGGGAACTGCCGGAGCTGCCAGATGAATCGGCATTGGTCTGCATTCAAGAAGCTGTAGTGATTTTGGATCTCGAATTTGTTGGCTGAACGCCGCGTGACGACAATGGGCGACCAGATTTGCTTGATGGTGTAAAAACTGGCTTCCCGTTGCCGATACGGCCCGACGATGCCGTCGGGAGCCTGGTTGCCGGCGGTGTCAATTTGCCCGGTATCGGGACGCTTCACACCCTCATCGAGCAACGCCCAAATAAAGCCGCCGCCGATGTGTTTGCTGGCGCTCATCAAGTTCCAAAAATCCGTCAGGCCCGCGCCACCGCCGCCGTCAAAGAGGCTGTGTTGAAATTCCGTGGGCATGTAAATGTATTTGACCGGGTTGTTGGTCACGACGATTTCGTGGCCTTTATGGTAGTAAAGGGAGATGCCAGCGCAGGCGAGTTTCGCCTGGTCGTACGAAAGGTAATGCGCGGTGCAAAATCCATCAAAGGTCGCCCAAGGGTGCAGCACCCGGCGATGTTGCGGATCATATTGATCAAACAAATGATCCAGATTGGTGTTGAAGCCACCTTCGTTGCCGTTGTCCCAAAAGAGAATGCACGGATGATTTACGTCGCGCACAACCATCTCTTTAACAAGTTTGGGTCCCACCGTGTTGTCGTAGTAATGGTGCCAACCAGCCAGTTCATCGAGGACGTACAAACCCTTTTCGTCACACACATCGAGGAACGAAGCGTCCGGCGGGTAATGCGACATGCGGACCGCGTTCATGTTCGCGGCCTTGATTGTTTTAACATCAAGACGCTGGATGGCATCGCTCAGGCAACGGCCTGAATCTGGCCAGAAAGAGTGTCGGCACACTCCTTTGAGAATTACCTGGCGGCCGTTGACGTAGATGCCGTCGCCATCGCGGATTTCGATGGTGCGAAAACCAAACTGCCTCTCGATATGGTGAATGACCTGGTTGCCGTCCTTGAGCCAGACCTGCACGTGGTAAAGATTAGGCGTTTCCGCCGACCAATCGCGCGGCGAAGTGATTTTAGTCTTGAGAACAACTTCTGCCCGGTCATCGGAGCCAGAAACCGGGGTGCTGAAAATTGGCCCGGCCGGCTTGCCATTCAAATCTGTGATTTGAGCGGCCACCGTCATTCCATCGTCATTTTCAGGAATGCCGTCGGCAAAAACTTCCATCGTAAATGATCCGTCAGCTTCTGCGTCAATTGCCACCCGTTTGATGAATGCCTGCGGCACCGCCTTGAGATATACAGGACGATAAATGCCGCCATACATCCAGTAATCCGCATCGCGCTCGGCGCGATTCACCGACTCGTTGGCGGAATGTTTGGCGACGGTGACTTCAAGACGATTCGTCTCGCCGAACTTTACCAATTTGGTCACTTCGTATTGGAATTGGTAATAACCGCCCTGGTGAATCGGCCCGACCGATTGGCCATTCAGCTTCGCGCTGGTGTCCGTCATCACGCCCTCAAAGACCAGGAAGATGCGGCGGCCCGCCCAGTCGGCGGGGACCGTGAAGTCATGCCGGTAGAGTCCCTTTTCATTCCAGGCCTCGGGCAGATCCTTGAAGTAATGCAGCGTGCCGAAGCCGTGCAGTTCCCATTGCGACGGCACGACCAGATTGGTCCAGTAACCGGACTGTGCGCCGGAGGTGCACATAAATTTCCAAGGCACGGCATCGTCCTTGCCATGGCCGGAAAGATACAAGCTCTCGGTTTCGGCGCCGGTCGCCGCCGCCAACATCTGGCCGGAGACGAGCGCCAGCGCAACGATCAAGCCTCGACAGAATGATTTCCACATAGGCAATGTTTCGTCAAAGTGTTGTTTCAGGTCATCCAAAGATCAAGCCAGCATCGCGCCCTGGCCACAACTCGCAAGGGTTTCGGCAAAAAACACAAATCGGAAATCAGTTTTTTTATTGTACGCCGCCAACCCCGGAATTTACGATGGCAACCACACCATAATGGATCGCATCTCGGCCACTTACCTGATTGAAACCCCGCTGCCGGTGGAAATGGCGGCCGCCAGCCTGGCCGGCGAACAATCCTCCGGCACATTCGTGCCCGTGCCGGGTGAAACGGAGGAGTTGAAGCAACGTTTCGCTGCGCGGGTCGAGAAAATCACACCGCGGGAAACGGTGAACTCCCCCGCCCTGCCCGGCTGCCGTCCGAGCGACGGAAAATTTCAGCGCGCGGAAATCGTCGTGTCGTGGCCGGTGGAAAACATGAGTTACAACCTCCCAGCGCTCGTCTCGACGATCCAGGGAAATCTTTATGAACTGTCCCAATTTTCCGGGCTGAAGCTGATGGATTTGGAATTGCCGCCGGCATTGGCACGGCACTTTCGCGGACCGAAATTCGGTGTGGCCGGGACACGCCAGTTCACCGGCGTACAGAACCGTCCGCTCATCGGCACCATCATCAAGCCCAGCCTCGGCCTCACACCGCAACAGACCGCCACCCTCGTCCAAACCCTGGCCGACGCGGGCATTGACTTCATCAAGGACGACGAATTGATGGCCGATCCGCCGCACTCCCCTTTCGATGAACGCGTGGATGCCGTCATGCCCGTCCTCCACGCGCACGCCGACCGTACCGGAAAGAAGATCATGTATGCCTTCAACCTCAGCGACGAACTGGACGCGATGTTGCGGCATTACGACAAGGTGGTTCGCAGCGGGGGAACGTGCGCCATGATTTCGTTGAACAGCGTCGGCCTGGCGGGTGTGAAAAAAATCTGCGACGTTGGCGCGCTGGCGATCCATGGGCATCGCAACGGCTGGGGCCTGTTGAACCGGCATCCGTTCCTCGGCATCGAATTTCCAGCCTATCAAAAACTCTGGCGGCTGGCCGGGGTGGACCAGATTCACGTCAACGGCCTCGGGAACAAGTTTTGGGAAGGCGACGATTCGGTCGTGCGTTCCATCGAGTCGTGCCTGAAACCGCT
Source organism: bacterium (assembly GCA_021780375.1). Taxonomy (GTDB): domain Bacteria; phylum Verrucomicrobiota; class Verrucomicrobiia; order Limisphaerales; family UBA11358; genus UBA11358. Next base: position 12,395 of record JAJXYT010000042.1, read on the forward strand.
GTTTCCAGATACCGTAGCCGCCGGCGTGAGCCGGCTTAATCTTCGCGAAAATCGGAGCGGACTCACTTCCGCTCCTGCCACCATTGGCGATTTTTCTGTTCTCCCCGTCGTTTCCTCCGGCCAATGGGGCGGCCAGGCGCCCGAGACGTTTCGCCGGACGCAAACGGTGGATCTGCTCTACCTGGCCGGCGGCGGCATTATGGCCCATCCGGACGGCCCGGCCGCGGGCGTGCATGCGCTTCGCAAATGGTGGGAGGCCGCGGTGGACGGACTGACGGTGGAACAAGCTGCCGCGAAATATCCGGAACTGAGGATGTCCGTGGAAACATTTGCCGGGAAAGTCAGATGAACAAACTCCTGCTTGCTTTCTACGGCGACGATTTCACCGGCTCGACTGACGCGCTGGAGCAACTCACGCGGGCCGGCCTTCGCGCGGCTCTGTTCATCCAACCGCCGACGCCCGCGCAATTGAAACACTTCCCGGAGCTTCAGGCAGTCGGCGTGGCCGGCCTGACGCGGTCGCTGTCCGCCGCCGCGATGGCGAAGAAATTGCGTCCGGCGTTCAAAAAGCTCAAAGCCCTGGGCGCGCGGCACGTTCACTACAAGGTTTGTTCCACGTTCGATTCCTCGCCCGAAGTCGGCAGCATCGGCCGCGCGATTGATCTGGGCATGAAAATTTTCCGCGCGCCCTTTGTGCCCCTGCTCGTTGCCGCACCGTCGCTCGGACGCTATTGCGTTTTCGGAAACCTGTTTGCCCGCTTCGGCATCGGCAGTGACGGGGCCATCCACCGGCTCGATCGACATCCCTCCGTCAGCCGGCACCCCATCACGCCCATGACCGAATCGGATCTGCGGTTGCATCTGGCGAAACAGACAAGAAAGAAAATCGCCTTGTTTGATATTTTACAAGTCGCCCTGCCAGCGAATGAAGCCCGCACGGCACTGCGGCAAATGCTCACTGAAAAACCGGATGCCGTTTTGTTTGACGCGCTTCATCCGGAACATCTGGCGGCCATCGGCGGATTGGTTGACACCTACGCCAGCGCGAAGCGCCCGTTGTTCTCCGTTGGCTCGTCAGGAATCGAGATGGCGCTGGGCGCTTTTTTCAACCTCGGCAGCAGCCGACCTGAGGAGGCTCTGACCCGATTTCCCGGCAGGAAGAAAGAGCCTCCTTGCGTCGGCCGCTGCGAGAATATCCTGGTCGCCTCCGGCAGTTGCTCACCGGTGACGGAACAGCAGATTGTCCGGGCGCTGAAACATGGCTTTGCCGAAGTCCCCCTCGACATCGCAGCTCTGGCGTCACACAAAACCTCCGGAATGGAAGTCCGGCGCGTCACCGAAGCCGCGGCAAAACTCCTGCAAACCGGCGCCAGCGTCATTGTGCACACGACCCGCGGCGGTTCCCATGGCCGGCTCCCGGCGAAATTGAAAGGCCGGACCGCGCCGGTGCTCGGCACCGCCCTGGGCAACATTCTGCGGAATGCGCTGGCGCAAAAGCCGGTGCGCCGGCTTTGCCTCGCCGGGGGCGACACGTCGAGTTACGCGGCCCGCGCATTGGGAATCGAGGCGTTGGAGATCATTGCGCCGCTGACGCCCGGCGCGCCGTTGTGCCGGGCGTTTGCGCCAGGCTCACCGGTGAACGGCTGCGAAATCGTCTTCAAAGGCGGACAGGTCGGCGCTGAGAATTATTTTGAAACCGTAAGACGCGGAAAGATTTGATTTATGAAACAAAAAAAGCTGGGACTGATTCACACTTCGGCCACGCTGGTGCCGGTGTTCGCGCAATTGTGCAAGGCGAAACTGCCGGACGTGGAAGTCTTCAACATCGCCGATGACAGTCTCGTGAAAGGCATCATGGCCGCCGGCAGTCTGACGGCGCAAATCTCGCGGCGCGTGGCGGGTTATCTGGAATCCGCCGAACTGGCGGGCGCGGATTACATCATGGTAACCTGTTCCTCCATTGGCCCGGCGGTTGAAGCGGCGGCCAAACTGATCGGGGTGCCGGTCCTGCGCGTGGATCAGCCAATGGCGGACCAGGCGGTGCAGCGGGGGAAACGAATCGGCGTCGTCGCCACCTTGCGAACCACACTCGTGCCCACGGCGGATTTGGTCCAGCGCCGGGCGCAAGCCGCTGGAAAAGACGTCCAAATCACGTCCCGCTTGTGTGAGGGCGCGTTTGAGGCATTGATGAACGGCGATACGGCCAAACACGATGCCCTGGTGACCGGCGCCTTGAAGCATTTGTCCAAACAGACGGACGTGATCGTACTGGCCCAGGCTTCGATGGCGCGCGTGGTGGACGGGCTGGCTGACGCCGGCAAACGTGTGCCGATTCTGGCGAGTCCGGCAATCGCCGTGGATTATCTGGCGACGGTTTTGTGACTTAATGACACCCACTCTCTGGCAAACGGTACCGGTCGTTCTGACCGTCGCGCTCGCGATTGGGCTGCGTTTCTTACCAAAACTGCGCGGTTACCAGTTCACCGCCTGGATCATCGCGGCGGTGACGGCGGCGATGATTTATCCGGCGGCGTTCCTGAAATGGGGCGATCTGGATCTGAACAATCAATGGGTCATCCTGCTGGTGGTGCAGGGGGTGATGTTCGGGATGGGCACACAGATGAGTCTCCGGGATTTCGCCGGCGTCGCCCGGTCGCCGCGCGGCGTCCTGGTCGGCGCCATCGGCCGCTTTACCGTGATGCCGCTGGCGGGCTGGGCCCTGATCAAATTGTTTCATTTTCCCGCCGAAATAGCCGCGGGCGTCATCTTGATCGGTTCCTGCTCCAGCGGACTGGCCTCGAATGTGATGACCTATCTGGCTCAAGCCAACCTGGCCTTGTCGGTCACCATAACGGCGGTGACGACACTACTGGCGCCGGTCATGACCCCGTTCTGGATGAAACTGCTGGCCGGCACGCTGGTCAAAGTCAGCGCCTTTAAAATGATGGTGGACATCATCGAGATTGTCCTCGTGCCGATCGGCGCGGCGCTGCTGCATGATTATCTCAAGCAGGCCCCGGCGGCGGGCCGGAAAACCGTCCTGCTCATCGCGGCCATCGGCGCGGCCTGGCTGACATTTCTGGCGGCGGGTGGCTGGTCCTGGTTGAAGGCAAACCTTGCGGGTATGCCGCTCCAACTGATGGGCGTGGCGGGATTTCTACTGAGCGCCTTCGTCGCGGGCGTGGCCTATCACCGGCTGACGCGCCGGATTCCGCGCCTGGATCATGGGATGCCGCTGGTTTCGATGGCGGGCATTGTTTATTTCACAGCGGTGACCACGGCCGCCGGCCGGGACCATCTGCTCCAGATCGGCGCACTGCTCTTCATCGTCGCGGCGCTGCATAATACGGCCGGCTACTTTTTTGGTTACTGGTTGGGTCGGGCGACCGGTTTGGACAAAAACTCCTCACGCGCGGTGGCGTTTGAAGTCGGGCTGCAAAACGGCGGCATGGCGTCGGGCCTGGCCGGCGCCATGGGCAAGCTGGGCACCGTGGGTCTCGCGGCGGCCATTTTCAGTCCCTGGATGAATGTCTCCGGCTCAGTACTGGCAAATTACTGGCGGAAACGACCGGTAGTGGCTACGGTTTATGCGCCACCCGCCCCTCAACCCCACCCATAAACATGTCAACCCAACTTCACCCTCCTGCCGTGCCTGAATCCGAAGCTGCCACCATCACCCGGCAGCAATGGAAATGGTCCGCTCTCGCCGGCATGGCCTCCTATCTCGACGCCGGCTCGATTGTCGCCCTGGGCGCCGGGCTGGCCCTGTTTCAGAGCCAACTCAATTTGAGCAGTGGGGCCGTCGGCGCGCTGGCGGCGATCGGTCCCAATGCCATTGGTTGCGCGCTCGGCGCATTCGCCGGGGGTTGGCTGGGTGACAAACTGGGTCGCAAACGCATTTATCAATACGACCTGCTCGTCTATGCCGCCGGCATCCTCTGCATTG